>CAJXPN010000027.1 GCA_913058025.1 uncultured Myxococcales bacterium
AGATCGTCGGCAGCGTCAGATGTGTATAAGAGACAGCGGCATCGCGCGCTTGAGGCGCGCGATGCCGTGGGCGAGCGCGTCGTGGGCGTCGGTGTAGCCGCAGACGAGGGAGGAGCCCCGTGGTCCGAGCCCCGCGTCACGCGCGGCGCGGGCGACGGCCTCGCGGACCTCGGGGTGGTGGGCGAGGCCGAGGTAGTCGTTGGCCGAGAAGAGCGTGAGGTCGCGGCCGGAGGCGTCGCGGGCGGTGACGGCCCCCGTGGGGGTGAGCGGATCGAGCGCGCGCAGCAGGTCGGTGTCGCGGCGCGCGCCGAGCGTCTCATCGATCCAGTCGCCCCAGCCCGGGCCGTCCGCGTGGTCCGGGGTCATGGCGCGGGCGCCTCGTCGTCGGGCGACGCGAGCCATGAGGCGGCGGCTGCGAGCGCGGGGACGGCGTCCTCCCAGCGGGCGTAGTGGGGGACCTCGAGGATGGGGAGGCCAGGGCGCAGGCGGCGCAGCGACTGCGCGTTCGTACCCGTCGAGGCGTCGGAGGCTGTCTTGGCCTCCTCGGGGCGCTCGGCGGCGTTGAGGATGACGCCGAGCGCCTCCACGCCGCGCGCGCGCATGACCTCGAGCGTGAGCATGGTGTGGTTGAGGGTGCCGAGGCGATCGGCTGCCACGAGGAGCGCCCTGGCGTCGAGCTCGCGGGCGATGTCGAGGATGGTGACGTCCCAGCAGATGGGGGAGAGCAGGCCGCCGGCGCCCTCGACGAGCACGACGTCTGCGTCCTGGGCGGCGGCGCGGATGACGGTGATCCAGGAGGCCGGGTCGAGCTCGACGCCCTCCATCTGCGCAGCGAGCGGGGGCGCGACGGGGATCTCGAGCCTGGTGAGCGCGCGCGCCGGGAGCGACTGGCCAGTGGCCCTCGCCAGGACCTCGCCGTCCTCGGGGCCACCGCGCGCGTCGTTGCAGCCCGACTCGACGGGCTTGATGGCCACGACGCGCTTGCCCGAGCGCACGAGCGCGCGGGCGAAGGCGGCGGCGGCGAAGGTCTTGCCGACCTCGGTGTCGGTCCCTGTGACGACGATGAACATCGAGAGGCTCCTGGTGTGTCAGCTCGAGGGGAACTCGCGCGCGAGCCCGTGGGCGAGCGCGTCGACGAGGGTGTCGATCTCGTCGACAGTGATGGTCAGCGGTGGCATGAGGACGAGTGTGTCGCCGAGCGGGCGGAGAAATACGCCGCGCTCACGGGCGAACCGGCAGACGTTGTAGCCGCGTCGCTCGGCGGGGTCGAAGGGGGCCTTGGTGGCGCGGTCCTCGACGAGCTCGAAGCCGGCGCACAGCCCGAACTGGCGGACGTCACCGACGTGCGGGTGGTCGGCGAGCCGGGTGATCGCGCCGCGGAGGTGCTCGATCTTGGCGGGGAGCTTCTCCAGTACACGCTCCTCGTCGTAGGCCTCGAGCGTGCCGAGCGCGGCGGCCGCGCCCAGCGCGTTCCCGGTGAACGTGTGGCCGTGGTAGAAGGTCTTGCCCTCGGCGGGCGGCGCGACGAAGCCGTCGAAGACGCGCTGCGTAGCGATCGTGGCCGCGAGCGGGACGTAGCCGTTGGTGAGCATCTTGGCGACGCACAGCAGGTCGGGCGTGACGCCCTCTTTGGCGCAGGCGAAGAGCTCACCGGAGCGCCCCATGCCGACGGCTACCTCGTCCAGGATGAGCAGCGCGCCGACCTCCTCGGTGGCCTCGCGGACCGCGGCGAGGAAGCCGGGCGGGTAGGTGATGATCCCGCCGGCGCCCTGCATCCCGGGCTCCATGATGACCGCGGCGAGCTCGTGGCCGTGCTCGTGGATGAGCCGGACGGTCTCGTCCGCGCAGGCCGACGCGCACGTGGCGCGCTCCAGGCCCAACGGGCACCTGTAGCAGTAGGGGGAGGGGCCGCGGACGACCTCGAAGAGCAGGTCCTTGAACTTGCCGTGGAAGAGGTCGATGCCGCCGGTGGAGACGGCGCCCAGCGTGTCGCCGTTGTAGGCGTTGGTGAGCGCCATGAAGCGGCGGCGCTGTGACTGGGCGCCGTCGTCGATCTGCTGGAAGTACTGGTAGGCCATCTTGACGGCGATCTCGGTGGCCGTGGAGCCGTTGTCCGAGAAGAAGACCTTGTCGAGCCCGTCTGGCGAGCGCTCGACGAGCTCGCGCGCGAGCAGGACGCCGGGCGCGCTCGAGTTGCCCAGGTACGTGGCGTGGGCGAAGCGGTCGAGCTGGGCCTTCACGGCGGCGTCGACGCGGGGGTGCCTGTGGCCGACGGCGTTGCACCAGATGGACGCGACGCCGTCGAGCATCCGGGTGCCGTCGGCGTCGATCAGGTAGTGCCCCTGCGCGTCGACGATCATGACGGGGTCCTCGTCCCGGTAGACCGCGTGCGGCGTGAACGGGTGCCAGACGTAGCGGTCGTCCATGGCGGCGAGGGTGTCGCGATCGGGGAGCTGGGTGAGTGTCTTCGTCATCATCCAACCTCATGATTCAATTGGTGATTCTTGGTTTTTGTTTCACCACTCGGCGAGCGCGCCCACGAAGCCGGCCTGCTCGATCATGAGCCAGTCCTGGGAGGGGGTGGCGCCGGGGGTGGTGAGGTAGCCGTCGGTGAACAGGGAGTTCGCGGCGAAGAGGGCGAGCGACTGCATGGCGCCGAGCGAGACCTCGCGGCCCCCGGCGATGCGGACGTCGGCGCGGGGGTGCGCGAAGCGGAACATCGCGAGCGCGCGCAGGCAGTCGTTGGGCGTGAGCCTCGCGGACTCGCCCATGGGCGTGCCGGGGCGGGGGTCCATGAAGTTGACGGGGACGGACTCGACGCCGATGTCGCGCAGCGCGATGGCGAGGTCGACGCGGTCGAAGTCCTCCTCGCCCATGCCCATGATGCCGCCGCAGCAGGCCTCGAGGCCTGCTGCCTTGGCGCGCTCGACGGTGGCCACGCGCTCGGCCCACTGGTGCGTGGTGACGATGTTGGGGAAGTGGCGCTCGGAGGTCTCGATGTTGTGGTTGTAGCGGTCCACGCCGGAGGACTTGAGGCGCTCGGCCTGGCCGTCCTTGAGGAGCCCGAGGGAGGCGCACAGGCGCAGCGGGTACTTCTCCTTGATCTGGCGCGCGGCCTCGGCGACGACGTCGACCTCGCGGTTGGTCGGGCCGCGCGTGGAGGTGACCATGCAGTAGGTGACCGCGCCTTTTTCGAAGGCGGCCTTGGCGGCGTCGACGAGCTCGTCGACCTCCTGCATCTTGTAGCGCTCGATGTCGGAGTTGTGGTGGACCGACTGGCTACAGAAGGAGCAGTCCTCGGGGCACATGCCGCTCTTGGCGTTCTGGAGGACGTGAACCTTGACCTTCTTCCCGTGGAAGTGGGTGCGCACGAGGTAGGCGGCGTTCATGACGGCGAGGAGCTCGTCGTCGCCGGACCCCATGACGGCGAGGAGTTCATCGCGCGTGGCCACTTCTCCATCGATCACCCTGGTCGCGAGCGCGTTCCAATCCATCACGTTCATCCTGTGGCGCGGGTTCTTGCGGTGTGTCGCGTCCGCGCGATGTCTCCTGCCGGAGGCTTGGCGCGGCGTCGTGTGAGACGGCATACCACAGGGGCGAAGCGCAGGTGAACCGGGGGCGCGCCTCAGCCCTCCAGCGACCCGAGCAGGTACGTGGGCTCGATGGGCCAGTCGCCGCCGACGTTGAGCGCGGACGTGAGGCCGGTGGCGACGAGCGCGGCGTCGATGCCGAAGGCGAGCGCGCCGGCGACGTCGGTCTGGAGCTGATCGCCGATCATGACCATGCGCTCCTTCGGGACTCCGGCGAGTACGGCGCCTTGCTCGTAGATGTAGGGGTGGGGCTTGCCGAGGCGTTCGAAGGAGAAGGAGCGGGTGTGGTAGCGCTCGGCGAGGATGGCCTCGTAGGTCGCCGCGAGGGCGCCGCCGGTCATGCCGAAGGCGGTGGCGGTGCGTGGGAAGACGAGGTCGGGGTTGGGGAGGACGAGCGTGGGGGAGCCGCCGGCGTCGAGCGTGCGCAGCAGCGCGGTGAGCGCGAACTCGGAGCGCTCGCGGAGGTCCTGGGAGGGGAGGTCCGCGATGACGAGCACGTCGAGGTCGTCGGGGGGCTCGTCGTCGAAGGAGACGAGCTCGCCGCCGGCCTCGAGGGCGTAGGCGTGGGAGTCCGGGGTGCCCAGCGAGATGGTCTTCGCGCCGCGCAGGTCGTTCTCCGCGAAGTAGCGCGTGAGGAGGCTGCCGGAGGTGATGACCTGGTCGTCCTGGATGGGCAGCCCGAGCTCGCGGTAGCGCGCGCCGGCGGCGGCGATGGAGCGGGAGGCGTCGTTGGTGAGGACGTAGAGTGCGTGGCCGGCGTCGGTGAGCTCGTGGATGAGCTCGACGGCGCCCTCGACGGGGCCGTCGGAGCGGATCAGCACGCCGTAGGCGTCGAAGAGCAGGGCGTCGTAGCGGCGCGCGAGGGCGCGGATCGTCGTCTGTATCATCTAGACCACCTCACCGGGGAAGACCTTGACGTCGGAGCCGACGCAGAAGGCGCGTTCGACGGGGTCGGCGTCGGCGAGGAAGGCCCACTCGGGGCCGTAGAGCGCGCCGAAGTCGAGGTCGAGCGAGTGCGACTGCATCGGCCAGGTCGCCCAGACGGGGTGCTCGACGCGGTACTTGAGCGTGCGTCCGCCGCGGTCGGTGCCCCAGCCCCACTCGTGCTCCTTGAAGTAGTGGGCGCGCGAGTCCGAGGGCGGCGTCCACGCGGGGTGGCGCCCCGTGGCGCGCACGTGGTGCTTGCGGCCTCCGAGCTCGACCCAGAGCTCGAAGGTCACGAGCTCGCCGTCGTCGCGCACGAGAGAGCCCATCGGCGCGGCGACGTAGGGCTCGTTGTAGAGGGCGCTGGCCATCGACGCGACGAGCTTCTGCGGCACGTACTCGCGGATGAACACGACGCCGCGCTCGTCGCCGTTCTTGACGTAGAAGCGCAGGTTGAGCTCCGGGAAGTTCTTGAAGCCTGGCCAGCCGATGCCGTAGACGCGCGTCTCGAGGAAGTCGAAGGCGACGAGGCTCGCGAACGCGACGCCGTCCTGGACGTCGAGCGTGACGCCCGCGGGGACGTGCGGCTCGAGCAGCGCGGGGTCGACGGCGTACGTCAGGTTGATCAGGTGGGACCACCTCGCGGTGAGGAATGGGCGTGCCATGGTGGAGCTCGTGGGCGCGGGTGATGCTTGGCGCGCGGGCGCTCGTGGTCAGATTCGAAGCGACCCGGTGGGCGCCCCGAAACCTACCACAGGCATCATTCATAGACGACGCGTTCGAGACCGCTCACCACCCCACTTCGAGGACCCTATATGTCCACCACCACCCTCCGGGGCGTGGCCCTCGCGGCCACGCTCACCGCCGCGCTCGCGTGCTCCACCAACCGAACGGCCGACTCGCCGCGGGCGCAGACGCCCGCGGCCGAGGTCGAGTCGAGCGCGGACCCCGGCGGCTCGGGCGCGGCGCTCGCGCGCGTGGACGGCGCCGCCGCCGGCTGGGCCTCGAGCGGGTTCGCCGCGAGCTCCCACTGGGACGACGGCAAGGCCGAGGTCGTCAGGTACGCCGGCACGCGATCACGCTACGGGCAACGCCGCGACTTCGAGATGACCGTGATCCACGTCAA
Organism: uncultured Myxococcales bacterium; assembly: GCA_913058025.1. Classification (GTDB taxonomy): domain Bacteria; phylum Myxococcota_A; class Bradymonadia; order Bradymonadales; family Bradymonadaceae; genus CAJXPN01. The sequence goes on from CAJXPN010000027.1 coordinate 5,641, forward strand.
GGAGGAGTTCGACGCGGCCAAGCTCGTGAAGTCGGACTGGCCCGAGCGCGCCGAGACGCTCCAGGTGATCAAGAGCAACGTCGTGTTCTCGATGCCCACCGAGAATTACCCCTACAACCTGTCCAGCGGGACGTTCATGAGGCGCGACAACCCGTCGAGCCTGGTCAAGCTCACGACGACCTCACACGAGTGGTGCGGCATCACCACGAAGAACCTCGACCTGCGCGGTGACACGCCCGCGCTCAAGTACCGGTCGTACTTCGAGTCGGAGGGGGAGGGCGAGTTCGACCTCTCGGAGTGGCCCGAGGGCGGCGTGGCCGAGGAGCAGCTCGTGTTCGCCGTGCGCGACCTGAAGTTCGAGGAGGGCCTGAAGGTCCCCGTGACCGTGCTCTCTCGCCAGCTCGAGAGCCACGCCCGGACGCCGACCTGGAGGCCAGGCGAGCTCGTCGTCGTCGACACGCGGACGGTGAAGGACGCGGGCGGGAAGGACCATGAGGTGTGGCACGTCGAGGCGAGGCTGGGCGGTGACACGCTGAGCTACGACGTGGGCGTGGCCGCGCCGCACCTGCTCGTGCGCTTCGACGGGACCGAGGGCGCGTCGATGGTGCTCGAGGAGGCGACGCGGTGGGCGTACTGGGACTTCTCGAAGCCGTCGCCGTTCTGACTCAGAACGGGATGTCGTCGTCGTTCATCGGGTCGACGAGCTCGTCCCTCGAGGCCGGGACGTAGCGCGGAGGGTGCGTGGTCCGGATGCACTCGAGGATGGACTGGTCCCTCGGGTCGGCGCTCGCGTTGGGGTCTGGGGGCTGGCCGTCGAACCAGGAAGGGACCCTCGACAGGTTCATGAGATCTTCCGGGTCGCCCCCGAGCTCGCGGACGCGCGCGAGGATCGTGTCCAGGCGCTTCATGGTCGAGGCGTCGGGGTCGTCCCCGATCACGAGCCCGAGCTCGCCCCCGAGCCCATCGGACACGCGCGCCTCCAGCGGGAGCGGTGAGCAGATGTCCTCGAGGTAGAGGAGGTCCGGGCCCTCATGGAGCGTCATGTAGCCGTAGTCGTTGTAGTCGTTGCAGACGTACGCGTGGATCAGGTGCTCGGGGAACGTGCGCTGGACCCATTGGAGGTGCCACCCCAGACAGTACGCGCTCCTGTGCGTGTACGTGATGATCGCCTCGCCAGGGCGAGGCGAGTGGATTCGCGTCCCCTCGTGTTCCTGGACGAAGTCGTCGAGGGAGTCGAAGGAGTTGGCTTCCGGGTCGAAGAGCTTCATGTAGACGTCGGGAGCGTCCAGGCCGACGATCCGGATCGAGAAGTGACCGATCAGCGTGTTGTCCGGTGCGCCGTGTGCAGCGGGGACGTCGACGAGGTTGCAGAAGCCGATCTGAGGGCACGTGTTCCATTGGACGTGGCGCCAGAGCCACGAGAGCGGCGCCGAGCGTTGGATGTCTCTTGGCCACGTCGCGATGTGCGCGCGCACGTAGTCGAGGAGCCTCGGGTCTGGCTGCGTGCTCCCGAGGAGATCGCAGATTTTTGTAAAGGTGTCCTCGGAGGGCCCATGCGCGAGCGCGCTGCGCAGGTCACCGAAGGTGGTGTCGTCGCGCCTGGGCTCGGGCGTGTGCGTGTACGTGCGGTCGATCTCATAGCCGCGCGTGTCGCAGTGGTAGGCGCGGACGTGCGCGTGAGGGTGCTTGCCCGAGATGGCCTTGAAGGCGTCGAGGATGTTCTCGGGGGAGTCGTAGGCCCAGCCATGCGCTTCGACGTCCATGCGCTCTGGCTGGGAGGGGTTCTGGACCACGGACACGTCTTCGAACATGCGCGCGAGGTCATCGGGCGACGCGCACGCCTGCGCCGATGGGATGCTCAGCAACGTGCGACAAAACTCCTCGAACGTGATCCCCTCGGTGGTGATCGTGCCCCACTGCTCAGACATCTCGTGCTCCTCTCGGGTCGGCCGTGCGTCTTGGGTCATCCTCTGCACCGAGCGCGAGCTGACGGGCGACGTAGCCGTCGTCCTCGCAGAGGCGGTCCATGTAGTCGCCGCGGCGGTCGGCGTGCGCGAGCCGAGAGGATCGCGGGTGCCGTGGGCGGAGGTGGCTCGGTTTGATGGCGTTGCACAGCGCGATCTCGGGGCAGTCGACGCCTCGGGCCACGCGCCACAGCCACGCGAGCGGCGCGTGGCGCTGGACCGAGGGCTCCCAGCTGGCGACGAACTCGAGCAGCATGGAGAGCTCGTCCGGAGTCGGCTGCCGCGCGACGAGCTCATCGCGCATGCGCACGAACCCCTCCTCGGAGCGTGGAGACGCGCACAACCCTTCAAGCCATGACTCGCTGCCGTGTGTGGTGTCCATCTTTTAGCGCTTGGTGTGTGAAGAAGTGTGATGCGTACGCGATGATTCTGTGTCTACGTTGTCAGAACTGGCGGTGGCGTCTAGCGGCTCGATTGTCGTGACGCGATCGTTTCCTTGCGAAATGATGATGTGCATAGTGAGAGACGAGCGAGGCCTCGTCGAGGTGGACGAAGATGACGGTTGAGACGCCCGAGGAGCTCGAAGGGCTGAGGCAGGCGGGGCGTGCCGCGGCGAGGATACTGAAGGTGGTGACCGACGCGGTGGAGCCCGGAGTGACCACGCGCGAACTCGACGTGCTCGCGGGCGAGCTCATGGGCGAGATCGGGGCGAAGTCGGCGCCGATCGTGACGTACGAGTTCCCTGGTTACACGTGCATCAGCGTGAACGAGGAGATCGCGCACGGTATCCCTGGCGATCGCGTGATCGAGCGCGGCGACGTGGTGAACGTGGACGTGTCGCTCGAGCTCGGCGGGTTCTACGGCGACAACGCGTCGACGACGGTCGTAGAGGGCGCGCCTCAGTCGCTCTTCGACCTCGTGGACGCGGCGCGCGCGGCGCGCGACGTGGCGATCTCGAGGCTGCGCGCGGGCTCCCCGTTCAACCTCATGGGTCGGGTCTTCGAGGCGCACGCGAAGGATGCCGGCGCGCGCGTCGTGCGTGACCTGTGCTCGCACGGCATCGGCCGCGCGCTGCACGAGCCGCCCAGCGAGCTCCTCGGCTTCTACAGCGCGCGCGAGCGGCGCGTGTTCATGGATCGTCAGGTGATCACGGTCGAGCCGTTCCTGAGCACGGGCGCCACGCTCACGCGCACCGCGACAGACGGCTGGACGCTGCTCAACATCCCGGGCGGATTCTCGGCGCAGTTCGAGCACACGATCATGATCAAGGCGGACGAGCCGCCCGAGATCTTCACGATCTGGGAGCCCTGAGGCTCCTCACCGTGGCTGCGCCGCGACGTGCGCCCCGCGGGGGAGCCCGCCCGTGGTGCCAGGTGCGGTGGCCCAGCCTACGCCCGCCTCGGTGTAGCTCGGGTCCATCATCCTCGCGCAGATTCTGGGGGACGCGAACCACGAGTCGACCATCGCCTGTGGCGTGGCCGCCGAGGACACGTGCGACGCGAGCGAGGCCCAGTCGTACCCGGTCGGGTCGACCCAGAAGTCGACCTGATCGCCCTCCGGCGTGGTCGCCGAGACGTAGTTCCGCTTCGCCATGTCCTCGGCCTGACAGCGCGCCGCGATCACGAGCGCCGGGTCGAGCGTGAAGGCGGGCTGGGGCCCGCTCAACGTCGCGCCGTCGCACGAGCGCGCTTGCGCGCGCCCCTGATTGAGCAGCGCGAAGAGCTGGGCCTCGAGCCCCTTGAGGTTCTGGGGCCAGGTGTGGTCAAGGCGGCAGTCTGGGGTGCAGTCGGCGTCGTCGGCGAGCGTGCAGGAGACCGGGCAGCAGCCGTCCCCGGAGATGCACTGCGCCTGGGGCTGTGAGAACGAGCAGACCTGGTCGCACGTGCTCGCCGAGCCTTGCGACGAGTCCATCGTGCACGCGTCCATGTCGTCGCAGACCGGGCAGGGGTCGCACAGCTCGCCCGGATCGATGACGTCGTTCCCGCAGAGCGCGGGGTCGGGCACGACGCCCATGTCCTCCTCGACGCTCATGTCCTCCGACGCGTCCGCCGTGGCGTCCGCGGCGTCCGGCGCCGTCGCGTCCGCGGGCCCACCGTCGGCGCGCGCGGCGTCCGCGGGGCCGCCGTCGCCGCCCGAGTCGGGCGTCACGCGAGCGTCCGCGCCGACGTCTCTGGGCCCCGTGTCCGACGCGCCAGAGTCGCCCGAGACGTCCTGGGTCGGCGTGGTCGAGCCGCCTTGTTCACGGAACTGGTCGAAGTCGTAGGTGCAGCCCGTGCCGAGCGCGAGCGCGAGCGTGAGGAGGGCGAATACGTGGCGTGCGTGCATGGTCTCGGGGCCTGCGGCGAGGGGCAGAGTGTGGCCCGATTAGAACACAGATCGCTCCGTCGCGCTCTGCGCTCAGAGCAGCGAGGGCTGGCTCGTGCGCTCCGCCCGTTCAGCCAGGGCCTCACGCGCGAACCATCCCAGCAGCCGGCCCGCCGCCGCCGTCCCCGAGAGGAACGCGCCCTCGACCTCGCCGTCGACGCACCAATCCCCACACGCGAGGGCGCGCGCGCCCTCGTCCCAGACGCACCGCTCCGGCAGCGACGCGCCCCCGAGCGCGTAGCGCCACCTGTGGGCGACGGCGCGTGAGGGCTCGAGCGACGCGAGCCCTAGCGCGCGTTGCAACGCCGCGGTCAGATCGATGGCGACCTCCTCGCGCTCCCGCTCGAGGTTCGACCGCGTCCACGGCTCCGTGGCGTGCGCGACCCATCGCTCGCCGGACTCTCTGCCTGGCTTGCTGGCCTCGCGCGTGACGAACTCGATCGCGTCGTCTCGGACCTCGGCCAGGTCGAAGTCGACCTCCGGGGGCGCGTCGAACGTCAGCATGAGCGCCCACCTGGGCGTCTGCGCGGTGGCGAGCGCCTCCACGCGCGCCGAGAGCTCGGGCGCAGCGCGCTCGAGCAGCGGCGCCGCCTGTGCCGCGGGCGTCGCCCACACGACCGCGTCGAACGGGCCGAGCTCCTCGCCGCCGTCGGTGGTGAGCGACCATCGGCCCCCGTCGTCACGGCGCGCCTCCATGACGCGCGTCTTCCCACGGACGTCCGAAAGGTCCGACACGACGTGCCCCACCAGCGCGTGCATCTGAGGCGTGGCGACGAACAGGGAACCCTCGTCCGCGAGAGGCTCGTGGTGCCCGGGCGAGGTCACGAGTGCGGCGTCTGGGCGCCACTTGGCCACGACACCCTCGTCGATCCAGGACCTGAGCCACCGACGGAAGGTCTCGTGGCGCGCGGTGAACCGAGGCGCGCCGTGGTCGAACCACTGGCCCGTCTCCGGGTCTCTGCGTGAGGACATGCGCCCGCCTGGCGCGTAGCCCTTGTCGAGCACGGTGACCACGACGCCGTGGTCGGCGAGCGTGCGCGCGGCGATCGCGCCCGAGAGCCCTGCGCCCACGACCGCGACGCGGCGGGAGCCCACCGCGGGTCGCGAGACGACCTCGCGGTACGCCTCGATCTTCAGTCGCTCCCCGTAGTGGTCGGTCTCGTAGCGCCGCACCGACCCGAAGACGGGGACCTCGGGATCGTGCGGCCGGTCGAAGAGCCCGAGGCACCAGAGCAGGCCGCCGTAGGATGCGGGATCGCGGCCGTCGAGGGCGTACCGGTGGTTGAGGTCGACGAGCAGGTCGAGCGCGCGCCGGGGCGTCGGAGTCCACGACAGGAGCTGCTTCCCCCAGGTCATCCTGAAGTTGTTGTGGAGCTCACCGTGCGCGAGCAGCGAGCGCTGCGCGAGGTTCCAGACGGGGTCCTGCGTGGCCGCGCGCGAGAGGCGCTCGCGTGTGTAGAGTGCGCCTCGGCGGTCGCGCTCGTGGTCGGCGAGCGTGCGCCTCGCCCAACCCGGTAGGGCGTCGAGTGTGTCGTGGGGTGAGGCGGTGTGGTGGCACCAGTGGTAGGCGAGCTCGCGCCACGTGATGAGCTCGTCGAGGTACTTCTCGGCGCCCTCGTGGTCGTAGGAGGCGGCCTCGCGTGCGATCCGCAGGGGGGACACGTGGCCGAAGTGGAGGTAGGCCGACATCCGGCTGACCGACGCGTGCTTCGCGGGGTCGTTGCGGTTGCGCTTGTAGTGCTTGAGCGCGTCGGTGACGAACCGCTCCCACCGCGTGTAGCCGGCGCGCGCGCCGCCAGGCGTGTCGGGGACGGGGGCGACCCCGTGGTCGATGTCGCACAGGGCCACGATGCCTGGGATGTCCATGTCCGACGCGTCCACGGGCGAGAAGGGCAGGTCTGCTGGGGGCTCGGATGTCCCGCTCCAGGTCGCGTCCTTCCATGGTTCGCGCAGGCGAGTCGCGCGGGCGCGCTTCGTGTCCTTTCGGAACGCGAACGCGCGCTCGGGCGCCTTCGAGGTGCAGGTCATCGGGACGACGCACGAGGTGTCGACGGTGACGACGGGGCAGGGCGCGCGGCCCGATACGCGCGAGGTGAGCGCGCGCAGCGGGTCGGTCGGCATTTCTTCCGTGACGAGCAGCGCGGCGCGCTCGGAGAGGTCTGTGAGCGCGTCCTCGCGCGCGCCCTCGCGCCGGACGTGGAGCGCGTAGGGGACGCCGCGCGCGGCGAGCTCTGCGGCCACGTCCCGCGCGCCCTGGAGGATGAACGTGTGCATCCGGTCCGAGGCGTAGGGGTAGCGCTCGTCAACGCCGTGGTAGACGAGCAGCCGCAGCCCCTGTGATTCGGCGACCTCGATGGCGAGATCGAGCGCGGGGTTCTCGTGCCCGCGCGCGGCGGTGCGCATCCAGTAGACCACGAGCCCCGCGTCGCGGAGCGCGCGCGAGGGGTCGTAGGTCACGCAGCGCTCGGAGAGGCGCGCCGGGAGCGCGCCGAGGAGCGCGCCGAGGAGAGCGCCGTGTGTGGTCGAGGTCGTGTTCATTGGGCGTTCCTGAGGTGGGGCGCGGGCCTGTCCAGTATTGGATGCGGCGTGTGGCGTGTCGATTGCGCCGGGAAACAAACCGACGGCGTCGAGCGTTGCACCCCGACACGAATGGACGACTGACCCGGAGCGATGGTGCGCGATGGTATGCGCAGTGATGTGAGGAAGAGAGCCCGGAACCATCCGGCGCTCCTGCTCGCGCTCTGCCTGTGCGTCGCGGTCCTCATCTGCGTGTACGCGTGCGCTCACATCATGACGTCATGGGCGCGCGCGGCGCCCGGCGATCAACGCCCTGGTCAGGGCGTCGCCTCTCAGGAGGCGTGTCCTTCGGACGCGTCACTCGAGCTCGAGAGGTGTGTCCGTGTCTCATCCACCATGGCGCCGGCGCGAGCGCCCGGACACGTCACGCTCGGGCGATCGCTCCACGCGTGGCCGACCTGCGAGGCGCTGACGCTGGCGCCCAAGACGTCCCCTCCATCCTCGACGCGGTGCGCGACAGGAGGTCGCTCCAGCGACCTCGAGACAGCATGGGATGAGTGGGTGAGTCTGTAGAGGAGGTGGCGTGTGAAGAGAAAAAACAACAAGTTCATGTTCGTGGTGGCCGCGGCGCTAGCGGCGGCAGGGGTCGATGAGGCCGACGCCAGCGAGGGGCTCGGGACGTTCGGCCTGCAGGCGGGCTTCTCGCCCGGCGCCGAGCGCACCGACGAGGGGTACCTGAGGACGTCCAAGGACTACGCGATCCGGATCGACCGGGTGGTGTTGGACACGGACTCGGTCTCGCTGGAGCTCAAGGAGGATGGGGCGCCGACGCGTCGCCACGAGCTCGAACTCGAGGAGGTCATCGAGCTGAGCCAGCGCGTGGAGGGCGACGAGGTCAGCGGCGTGCTCGAGGAAGACTTCACGCCCCGCGACCACATGAGGATGTCGCTCGACGGCGTCTTCGTGGAGGGCCGCGTCTTCGACGCCCGGGAGGGCTCGTCGCGCCTCCCCGAGGGCGGCGTGGGGATCTCGGGGCGCCTGCCGATCGAGGTGAAGGTGCGCCAGGACGCGAGCGAAGGCGAGGTGGCGATGGCCGTCGAGTTCAGGCTCCCCCAGGAGTTCTTCGAGGGGATCGACTGGGAGGTCTTCCAGAAGGCCAAGCTCGACTGAGCGTCTCTCAGAATGGTGGCGGCCAGGGAGACGACTCGCCCACGACGGTGTCTACGCGGTTGCGCACGGCGTCGAGGACGCCGGCGCTGATCTCGGAGTGCGTGAGCCAGCGAGCGCGGCCGCCGGGTTCGAGCGCGTAGCCGAGCGCGGCGGTCACGTGCGTCAGGCCTGCGCGACGCGCGGCGTCCTCGTGGGACAGGTCTCCCCGGCTCGGGTCCAGCGAGGCCGAGCCGACGACCTCGACGAGCAACGCGCCGGGCCGAGCCGTCGCGAGGAGTGTGTCCCAGACGCCGGAGTGACCCGAGTGTATCCACGCCACGATGAGGTCGGCGGGCCCATGCGTGAGCTCGGCGTGGGTGAGCGCCTCGGCGAAGGCGTCCGGATGGCTCCAGTCGCAGGCGATGTGGAGCGCGTCGGGCGCTGTCTCTTATACACATCTGACGCTGCCGACGATCTACTCTGTGTAGAT
>CAJXPN010000028.1 GCA_913058025.1 uncultured Myxococcales bacterium
GGCGTCCACGTCGACCTCGCTCTCGAGCGCGCACATGCCGCACACCTTCCCCTTCTCGTGAAACTCGAGCTCTCGCTCACTGAACGAACCCTGGCAAATGGCGCACTGATGCATGACGTCTCCCTCCTTGATGTACCTGGAGCGCCGTGGCGGCGGCCCACGCTCAACATGACGGGTTCCACGGCGCCAGGAGACTTAAACGCGCTTAAACAGGAGCCGGTGGGTTCGAGAGCGCCTGCTGGCTGTTGTTGGTTGCTCGTGACGCGATCTGCGTGGTGCTGACGCGTGCCCCCACGGCGCGTATGTTCTGCGTCTCGACGCACGAACCATGAAGGCCACCTTCTCGACATGAGGGAGGCTCACGCACACAGCAGGAGCGGACCATGCCGACGCCGAACACCATCCAGGACGCCACCTTCGCCATCGTCGGGACGATGACGCGCCACGCGAACACGACCTTGCTCGGCGATTCGCTCGCGAGCCTGGGCGCCTCGGTGACCTACACGCTCACGGCCAGCACGGACTACCTGGTCGCTGGCCAGCGGTGCGGCTACCAGATCGAGCGCGCCGGGGTCGCGAGGGTGCCCGTCATCGACGAGGACCTCGTCGGGAAGCTGATCAGAGGGAAGGTCGACTGGGACGCGTTCAACGGCGAGGTCGACGCGGGCAAGGCGTCCGCGCCGCCGGAGGCGGACGCCAACGACGTGATCGAGCGCTTGCGGCCGCTGATCAACGACGAGAAGGCCCCGAGCTGGTTCGCCATCGTGGCGGCGTTCGAGGGCGCGAGCCCCGAGGCCGCGCGCGCCGCGGTGGACTACGTCTCGCACTGGCTCGACGCGACCCCGGTCGACTTCCGCGGCTACAACATGCTCTCACAGAACGCGAGCGGGAGGGGCCGCGCGCTCCCGAAGGCGTGGAAGTCCGAGGTGTTGGCGGGTGAGGACAGCCCGAAGCTCGAGATGATCCGGCTCGTGAGCGTCTGCTACGACCGGCTCGGGAACGCGCCGCTGTGCAAGATGTTCGACTGCCCGAGCCTCGACGGCGTTCGCCTGCTCGACGTCGGCGGCAACAAGCCCGGCTCGAGCTTCTTCAAGAAGCTCTCCACGTCGGGCCAGTTCGAACGCCTGAACATCCTCAAGGCGCAGAACCGCTTCAAGGCCTCCCAGATGAAGGCGTTCCTCAAGAACCTGAACCTGCCGAACCTGCGCTGGCTCGACATCGAGAGCAGCGTCGATCAGGACGCCCTGGACCTCTTCACCGAGGCGCTCCCCGAGATGGGGCTGCGGTATCTGAGCATGAGGGGCGGCCGATGTACGTTCCAGGAGAACCACCTTCGCGGCCTCTTCTCACCCGCCACGCTCGAGCACATGCGCGGCGTCGACCTCTGCATCTTCCGCGTCGACGGCCCCGCGCTGCTCGCGGTCCTCGACGAGGCCGGAGAGCTCGAGGAGGGGCAGGAGCCCGTCCGTGTGAACATGACGGCCAACCGTGACGTGACGGAGACCCACGGCGACCTCCAAGCGGCCATCATCGCCAGGACCACGCCGACCTCCCGCGTCCAGCCCTACTTCGAGAGCGACTACGCGTTCGAGGCGTCCTTCTACGGCTGCCTCGACTGAGAAAACTCCCGCTCGAACCTGGGCCGCGCACAGGTCACGCTCGAAAACAGGAAACGTTCGCTGTGAGGTGGCCGAGAACCGTCTCGCACGCCATCAGGTGTTGCGCTCGAATCCCATGACGCGAAGGCGGGACGACCATGAATGAGTACGACTACCAGCCCCCGAACTCGAACGCGCACCTGTTCGCGCTCAACGACCTCGAGGGCCGCGCGACGATGGCGACGGTGATGGTCTGGATCACCACGGCGGTCTACTCGGCGCTCTCCGCGGCCGCAGTCGTGGCAAGCTGGAGCCCGGACACCGATGCCACGGCGCTCGAGATGGTCGCCGCGATGGCGACCGTCATCCTGGTTTTCGCCTTCTTCGCCGTGTTCATCGCGGCAGGCGTCACGTGGGCCCGGTGGGTGTCCAGGCTCTACGACAACCTCAACGAGATCTTCGGCGAGTTCCCCGAGACCTCGAGGACGATGGCGGTGTGGGGCTACATCATCCCCCTGGTGAACCTGTACGCCCCGTACCAGTTCATGAAGGAGGCGTGGGTGATGACCGCGCCGCGCGAGCGCGCCAGCGACATGATCGACATCAAGATCTGGTGGGGCCTCTGGATCGGGAGCGCCTTCCTGTCACAGCTCGAGCAGCGCGTGTTCGACGAACTCGTAGGGGTCTCGTATCTGGTGTTCTCGTTGATCGACGTCGGCCTGTTCGCCGCCGGAGCGCTGTTCGCGGCGCGCGTCGTGAAGGCGCTGACGCGCTTCCAGGTCGAGCTCGCCGCGGAACGTGAGCATGCGCCTTCGTATCCGTCGCCGGGCAATCACGGCCCGAACGCATCGAACCACCCATCCAACCACTCCGGCCCGCCCCATATGGGCTGGTGACACGTCATCCTACGACTGGATCAGGCAACACGCGGGTCGCGTTGGCCGATAACCCTCTCGAGATCATCAACCTGGCGTGACATCGCGCCTCACCTCGAGAGGACATTCGGATGAACGACTACGGAAGCCACGGACACGTTCGCGGAGCCCACGGAGCACGACGCGTCGCGGATCTCGAGCGCCGCTCGGTCTGGCTCATCAGGTGCCTGCGCGTCAACGTGATCACGTATGCCGCTGTCTGCATCGTGACTGTGTTCTACAACCCCTCCGTGGAGGGGCCGATCCAGAACACGAACCAGCTCGGGCTCGCGCTCCTGTTCATGGCCTTCGGCCTGCCCTACATGGGCACCTTGATCGCGGCAGGTGTGATGTGGATGAAGTGGGTGTCGCGGGCGTACGCCAACCTCTCCGAGGTCTTCGGCAAGCACGCCCAGGGGAGCGCCTCGATGGCGATGTGGAGCCACCTCATCCCGATCTTGAGCTACTACGCCCCGTACAAACATGTCCGAGAGCTGTGGATCGAGCTCTCTCCCGAAGACGAGGAGGTCGACTACAGCGACGTCCAGATTTGGTGGTTGTTCTGGATCTCCTACAGCATCCTCTCCCTCATCAAGCCTTTCTTCAGCGACTCCGTGACCGGCCTCTTCGCGCTCGCCCTGCAGTCCATCGACGCGGCGATCTATCTGTGTGCGGGGATCTTCGCCGTCAAGGTGGTCCGTGGGACCAACGCCATCCAACGCGCGCGCCTCCAGCGCGGCTCGGCGCACCCTCACCGCCCGGGCCACGGCGGGCCGACCGGGCCGACCGGACCGACCGGACCGACCGGCCCGATGCCTCCGAACGACCCAGCGCGGTTGGGTTGGTGAGCATGTTCGTGCGAGGGTGACCCCACACACACGAGGTCACGCACATGAAGACGCGCACGCTGGGAGGGACCACGATCGAGGTCTCCCCGCTGGGATTCGGCGCCGGGCACCTCGGCGCGCCCGAGCTCGACGAGGACCACGTCGGCACGCTGCTCAACGCCGCGGTGAACATGGGCGTGACGTTCGTGGACACGGCGCCCTCCTATGGCCTGAGCGAGGAGCGTATCGGCCGCCACCTGTCGTGGCGCCGAGGCGACTTCACGCTCTCGACCAAGTTCGGCTACGGCGTCCCCGGCCACGAGGACTGGACGCCCGGGTGCGTGCGCGCGGGCGTGGACGCCGCGCTGGAGCGGATGCGCACCAACTACATCGACGTCGCGCACCTGCACTCGTGCCCGGCGCACGTGCTCGAGCGGGGCGGCGTGGTCGAGGCGCTCGTGGAGGCGCGCGAGGCTGGGAAGATCGGCGCGGTGGCCTACTCGGGCGAGCGCGACGCGCTCGCCAAGGCGCTCGCGGACCCGAGGATTGACGTGGTGCAGTGCTCGATCAACCCGTTCGACCAACACGCCACGCGCCACATGCTCGCGGCGTGTGCGAAGGGGGTCGTCGCCAAGCGCCCGTTGGGGAACGCGCCGTGGCGGTTCGGCGAGGAGCCCCGCGGGCACTACGCCCACGCCTATTGGGCGCGGATGCGCGCGATGGGGTTCGACCCAGGAGCGCTCGGGTGGCACGAGGTCGCGCTCCGGTGGACGCTCTTCCACACGGCCGCACACACCGCGATCGTAGGGACCTCGAGCATGGTGCACCTGTCCCAGAACGTCGAGATCGCGGCCCGCGGGCCGCTCCCACAAGCGCTCAGCGACGCGCTACGCGCCGCCTACGCCGCCGCAGACCAGGGTTGGCGCGGCGAGGTGTGAGCGGGGGGCTCCAGTCACCGCGCGATGGCGAAGATCGGGTCGGCGAAGAGCGCGTCGGCGGGGTAGGAGAAGGGGCGTGTGGAGGGCGCGGCGGCCTCGAAGGCGGCGTCGTCGGCGAAGGAGCCGCTGGGGCCGCCGCCAGCGCGCTTCCAACGCACGGCGTCGAGCACCGCCGAGACGACGGCGAACGGCACGCCCGGGCTGGCGGCGACCGTGACCACGGTCTCGTCAGGGTAGCGCACCTTGATCTTGAGGACCGCGGCGTACAACGCGCTCAGATCGTACAGGGCGACGAGCTCGGAGAGCGCGCCGTCGCGCTCAGCGCCCGACGACGCCCGAACCTCACCCATGAGGTCGGAGGCATCGGCGCCGCCCTCATTGCACACCGTGGGGCCGTCAGCGGGGCAACCTGCGATGGGCGGCAACAGCGCACCCTCGCCAGCCACGCGGACCCCAGCGGGCTCGATGAAGAGCATGAGCTCGAGGGGCGCTCCGTCGAGCTCTTCGAGATCGGGAGGCCCGACCTCGAGCCGAGGTGTCACGGCGTTGAAGCCGCCCCAGGAGTCGCCACGCCGCGTCGCGATCTTGAGGGGTTGCCCGCCGCCGATGGTGATTCTACTGGAGCCCTCGACCGAGGTGGGTATCAACCGCTGTCCGGTCGTGTAGAGAACCTCGGTGAAGGTGCCGAACGTGACCGACGGCTCGACGTAGATGTTGGGCGCGAGCACGACGTAGCGCTCGAGATCTTCGGCGGTCTTGGGGCGCGCCTTCGAGGCCGCGTCCAGCGAGGGCACGAGCGACGCGATGCTGAGCGAGTTCGGCCCGACATCGCGATCCTCGTCGGCGAAGCCACCTGTCGTGAGATCGAAGCGAACGGCGTCCTGGCCGTCGACGGCCACGCCGCGCTCGCCCAGGTAGATGGGCACGAAGGCGTCGTCGTTGACGTGGGCCTTCATGAACGCGTCGATGGAGGCGCGCGTGGCGTCGTCGAGGATCGGCGCGGTCGCCGGGTCGACGGCCGTGGTTGGCTCGGCGGGCTCTGGATCGGGCTTGGGGTCGCCCTTGCTGCACGCGGCCATCGTCAACGCCATCGCCAACAAAGCACACGTCTTCTTCGTCACGCTCATCGGGCTCTCTTGTTCGTATTGGGGGTGGGTGCCGTCGGCGAGAGGCTGACTGGCGCGGCATCGTATCAATCGAGTCGCGTGATGAACACACAGTGATCGGTCGGCGCGCCAGCGGGCCGCTCAAAAACGCACAGGCGTCGTGACTCGAACGCGCTCGAACGGCTCACCGGTCGAACGTGAGGACGGGGTAGGGGAAGAGCTCGTCGCCGCTGTGGTTCGGGCGCTCGAGGGCAGGGCTCGCGGCCTCCAGGGAGGCGTCGTCGTCGAAGGTGCCGTCGGCGTTCGGGCTGACGCGGCGCGAGCGCGCCACAGCGATCACCGCAGAGACCACCCCGAGGGGGATCTCCGCGCTCGCGCCCACGTGGACGACGATGGAATCAGGGTTGGCAGCATACGCTATCGGTTCAGGTGGTGAGCCGAGCCGTGAGAGTTGGAAAAGCCATGGGAATCAGGGTAGTTCGGAGGTGCAACCCAACCGAACCTGAACCGCTGAATTCCCATGGCTATCCTCGAAAGTAAGCAACTTCGCGCTCACCTGGCAACCCTGCTCAGCAGCTCTTACACGCCTTGCTCGCCGCCACGCCCACCTCGAGCCTCGAGAGCGTCCTCGGCCCCGAGGTCGAGCACGTCACCGCCCTCGACACCTGCATCGTGCGCTTGTGGGACGGCCTTCATGCTCGCTGGCCCTCGACCGCACCAGACAAGGCCGGGCTCAAGCTGCATCTGGCCGTCAACGTCCTCGATGCGACCCCCACCAAGCTCAAGCTCGGCCCGGAACCCGGCAACGAAGGCACGCCCTGGAAGCGGCTGTGGCCCGAAACACGTGCGGAGAAGGTTGAGCGCGAGCTGATGCAAACCGGGCGGGTGCTGGCCTGGCTATGGAGCCACGAGCTCACAGGGCGCGTGCTCGACCTCGATGCCTGGCTCGCTCGACGCATGACCCCGCAAGACCCCCATAGAACCTTATCCTGCGACTACCTCATGCCCGTGCCGGGCGGCTAAACCGATAGCGTATGGGGATGCCTGTCACACAACGTTTGAGACTTGATCTCAGCGTCGAGTTGCCACGCTTAAAGTGGGCTCAACATGAAGAGCCCGTTGCCGTACGCCTTGGCCGAGCCGAGTCCGCCAGTCAGCGCGCCGATTAGGGCGTCGGGGTCCTTCACGACCAGCACCCCAGAGAGGTCCAGGATGCTCAGCTTCACTGGGTGTTTGCTCGTGGGCTTCTTCTTGAATTTGCGCTGGACGTAGGAATCGGTCGTGAGCGTCTGGATTTCGAACCCGACGCGCGCGCCCTGTCCTGACATCCACGCCAACGCCGCCTTCTCGATGAGGGCCTCTTGGGGCATGGACTCGAGAACCTCGGGCTCGAGCCCCGCCTTGTAGTGCATCACCGCATCGTGGCGCTTTCCGCGCTGCTTGCCTGGACTCGACGAGGTCACGGTCGGGTGGACCCGGAGCTCGAACCCGAGCTGTTGCCCAACCTCGATGCGCGGCGAGTAGGGCTTGGTGTCCACGGTGAACCGGCCGCCCCAGTCGTCTGGCTCGCGCTTCGAGACCGCCCACATCACGAACGCGTCGTCCTCGACGTCGACCCGGAAGATGAAGTCACGCTCCTGGCCGGGCTGGTCCTCGAACGCCCTCCAGATCAACCTGTGAATCGCCTGGGTTCCGCGCCCCGGATCAGTGAACTCCTGCTGAGTGCGCGCGCTCTTGTGCAGCACGATCTTGCTGAAATAATGCATCTTCTTACTCCTGTGCGGGGTCCACCGTATGTCATTCTTGCGACTCGTTGCGTGCGTGGGCCGGCCACCGTTCACGGTCGCCGGGGTCGTCGCGCCGAGCGGGCTCATCTCCCGATTCGTTGCCGCCGTGACGCCCCTGCAAGACCACGCGTCGGTGGAGAGGACGGAGCCTACCAAAGATCGGGCCCAAGCGCGGGTGTCTTGCGCACGGCTCGAATTCTGCGCGAGTGGGGCGATGAACTGCTCGGGACGCTGGCTCGCCAACGTCCCTCTTTCAAGCCTCGCGACTCACTCGAGCAGTTTCGAACTCAGCTTCGCGACCCCAATGACATGCGCGAACGCGCCTTCGCCATCCCTGCGATCGTCGACCTCTCATGCGGCTTTGCGCCTCGACTGAACACGTATGTCCCCATCCATCGACCCGTCTTCATGAGTCTTCACTCGTAGTCCCGACCAGGCCACGCTCCAACACACCGTCGAGCGCGTCGATCTCACAGCGAACCTGCGCGCGGAGCAGGTCGAGCGCGCTGCCCGCGAGCCCATCGTGCACCGGGAACGATTCGAGGACGCGGAGACGATGGCGGCGATCGTCGCGCAGGGTCTCGAGCGCGTGGCGTCGCTGGCTCGCGTCGAGCTCGTCCATGTGCGCGAGCAACACCGCGACAGGGTGGGTCCCCTCCACGAGCTCGTCGATGCACCCAGCGAGGAGGCCCTGGTGAGCCTCCTCGCCATCTGCGGTGACCGAGTAGACCTCGCGCTCGGGGTACCTCGAGTCTCGCATCGACTCGCCCTCGATCCACCCGCGCTCCACGAAGCGCCTCAGGATCGCGTACACGGTCGACCTCTTCAGGCCCACCGCCCACCCCAACCCGGCCTCGAGCGCCTCCACGAGCGCGTACCCGTGGAGGGGATGGGAGCGCAACGTCCCGAGGACCAGCAGCTCCTTGAGCGCCTTCGTGCTCACTGAAGCTGTCCGCTGACTGGCG
Organism: uncultured Myxococcales bacterium; assembly: GCA_913058025.1. Taxonomy (GTDB): domain Bacteria; phylum Myxococcota_A; class Bradymonadia; order Bradymonadales; family Bradymonadaceae; genus CAJXPN01. The sequence continues at coordinate 8,136 of CAJXPN010000028.1, forward strand.
TCATCTCGTACATTTCGAAGGTCTCGATGATCGCCTCGAGGTCCTCTCCCCCCGCGTGGTCGAGCTTGCCCTGCTCCGAGGACAGGTACGTGTACAGGGGCTCCCGCTGCTCGAAGGTCGACCAGACCACGACCGTGTTGCGCTCACGGTCCACAGCGACCTGCCGCCCGATCACACCCTCGACGCGCTGCCCCATGATCTCATTGGGTCGGCTCGCCGCGCGGATCAGATCATCGAGCTTGCCGGGCTTGGCCGTCGAGACGCTGACGAACGTGAATGTTGGATCGTTCATGGTTCACTCCTCGTGGTTCAAACTGACTAGGCACAACTGACTAGTCACAATTGACCATTGATCGAAAACACGAACCGTTCAAGCCAAAAAACACACGCTGGCGCCGCGCCGCTCATCCACGCTTCGGTGCCGCTACATACGCGACCAGCGCAGAGGATTCATACCCGTACCAGCTCATCATGTTTGGGAGCGATACTATGAACTTCGCGCGTTTGGCCGCGACGATCTCGACATGTCAGTGTATCGGGAAGGCGATATCGTAATGTGCTTGCCCGTTCTATGGGGCGCAAACGAAGCCACGACTCCAGGTGACTTGAAGTCGTCTTCTGAACGAGACCTGAACGCCTGCGGGGCAGTCTTGGTCGCGTTCGAGAGGGTCGAACACGAGGGGGGAAGCACTTGCGATCAAGGAGTATGGCGCGCGTGAGCCTTGAGCCGCGTCTCCAACGTCGCCTTGTTCGTATTGGGGGTGGGTGCCGTCGGCGGGAGGCTGACTGGCGCGGCATCGTATCAATCGAGTCGCGTGATGAACACATAGTGATCGGTCGGCGCGCCAGCGGGCCGCTCAAAAACGCACAGGCGTCGTGACTCGAACGCGCTCGAACGGCTCACCGGTCGAACGTGAGGACGGGGTAGGGGAAGAGCTCGTCGCCGCTGTGGTTCGGGCGCTCGAGGGCAGGGCTCGCGGCCTCCAGGGAGGCGTCGTCGTCGAAGGTGCCGTCGGCGTTCGGGCTGACGCGGCGCGAGCGCGCCACAGCGATCACCGCAGAGACCACCCCGAGGGGGATCTCCGCGCTCGCGCCCACGTGGACGACGAGGGAGTCGGGGTTGGCCTCCTTGAGGACGAGGAGCTGGTTGTAGAGGCCGCTGAGGTCGTACACGGCGACGAGCTCGGTGAGCGCAACCTCGCGCTCGGCGCCGCTGGACGTGTTGACCCTCGAGATGAGCTCGGTCGCGTCGGCGACGTCCTCGTTGCACAGAGAGGGGCCGCCCATGGGGCAGTCGGCGGAGGGGCTCAGGGGGGCGCCAGCGAACGTGAGCCAGATCCCTCGAGCGTCGATCCGGAGGACGGGCTGCTCCTCGAGCTCATCGGCGAGCACCGCCTCACCGGCGGTGGTGAGGGCGGAGCTCGCGGTGGTGACGTTGTAGCCGTCCCAGCCACGCTGGCCGGGTCGCCTCACCATGAGCTTGACGCGCTGGCCGCCGCCGACGTCGGCGGCGACGAAGCGGCCCCTTTCGACGCCCTCGGCGAGCGTGCGCCGGAGGCCAGTCTCGGTGGTGTTGAGGATGGTGAAGAGTGTGAAGGAGGAGACCTCGGGCTCGGCGAAGACGCTCAGCCCGAGCCTGCCCATGCGCGAGAGGTCCTCGTCGGTCATCGGGCGAGCCGTCGAGGCAGCATGGAGCGCGGGCTCGAGGCCGCCGATGTAATACGGACCCGTCAGCTCCTCCTCGCGCACGCGCCGGGTTTTGGGGTCGAAGCGCAAGCTGGCGGACCCGTCGACGGCCACGCCGAGCGCGCCGACATAGAGCGGGACGAACATGCCGTCGTTGATCTCGGCAGCGTCGTAGGCCTCGATCTCAGCCCTGGTCTGGGCGTCGAGCACGGGGGCCTCGGGCGGAGCCTTCGCCTCGGTCACCGTCGTGACGTCGTCGGTGGTCGTGTCGGTGGGGGCGTCGTCGGGTTTGACCTCGCCCGTGCCGCAGCCGAGCACCATCGCCAGCGCGCACGTGATCAGCCAGTTCGTCCTCGAGCTCATCATGGGTCGTGCTCCTCCGGGGCCGATCGAGGCGCGTCCGGTCGATTCAGTGGTTTCGGAGTCGGTGATGCTAGTGCAATCACTCGCGGCCCGAAACCCAGAACACTTGCCGGTGACGACGCCGCGCGATTGAACCTTTCGACCTCGCGCGCGAGCCTCTAAGGTGTCCCCCGTCCTGATGATTCGGTGCTCGGAGAGGTCGCGTTCGACGCGGCCGAGCGCCCCATTGATACAAAGACATACGAAGGAGCGGACATGCATATTTTGGTGGTGAACTGTGGCTCCTCCTCGATCAAGGCGGCGGTCGTGGCTCACGAGGACGGCGCGAAGGTCGCGGAGCTCAAGATCGAGCGCCTGGGCACCGACGGCGCCACGGCGAAGCTCAACGGGGGCGACGCGGTCTCGTGCGCCTCGACGCACGCCGACGCGCTCGAGGTCTTCATCCCGAAGATGATCGCCTCGCTGCCCGAGGGCGTGAGCGTCGACGGCGTGGGGCACCGCGCCGTGCATGGCGGAGAGGACTTCGTCGAGCCCACGCGCATAACCCCCGAGGTCATCGCGCGGATGGAGGCGCTCACGGACCTGGCGCCGCTGCACACGCCCGCGAACCTCGCGGGCATCCGCACCGCGATGAGGCTGCTCCCCGAGCTCTCCCACGTCGCCATCTTCGACACCGCCTTCCACAACACGCTCCCTCGCCGCGCGCGCACGTACGCCATCGACCAGGAGCTCGCGCAGAAGCACGGCATCCGCCGCTACGGCTTCCACGGGACGAGCCACGCCTACGTCGCGCACGCGGCCGCGGGGTTCCTCGACGAGGACGTGCGCGACCTGCGCGTGATCACGTGCCACCTGGGCAACGGCTGCTCGGTCGCCGCGGTCGAGTACGGGCGCTCCGTGGAGACCTCGATGGGCATGACGCCGCTCGAGGGGCTCGTCATGGGCACGCGCTCGGGCGACCTCGACGCGGGCGTGCTGATCAAGCTGCTGCGTGACGGGATGAGCGTCGACGACCTCGACCACCTGCTCAACAAGAAGTCGGGGCTGGCGGGCCTGAGCGGCGTCGGTAACGACATGCGCGACATCGAGCAGCGCGCGGCCGAGGGCGACGAGAGCTGCCGCATGGCCATCCAGGTCTTCGCGCACAGCGTCCGCAAGTACATCGGCGCCTACGCGGCGGTGATGGGTGGCGTCGACGCGATCGTCTTCACGGGCGGCATCGGCCAGAACTCCGAGGTCGTGCGCCACCGCATCTGCCAGCGCCTGGACTTCCTGGGCGCGCGCTTCGACGACGAGCTCAACCGCGACGCCGAGGTCTCGCACGACCAGCAGGTCGCCGAGATCTCGAACCGCCGCTCGCGCTGCAAGCTCCTGGTCGTGGCCACCGACGAGGCCCACGCCATCGCCAACCACACCGCGCACCTGTGCCAGGAGCGCGACCTCACCAGGGACACCCAGCGCTCCATCCCGGTGGCCATCTCCGCGCGCCACATCCACCTCTCACAGGAGCACGTGGAGGCGCTCTTCGGTGAGGGGCACACCCTCACCGAGTTCCGCCCGCTCTCACAGCCCGGCCAGTTCGCCTGTGAGGAGAAGGTCACGCTCATTGGCCCCAAGCGCACGATCGAGGGCGTGCGCGTCCTCGGGCCGGCGCGCTCGAAGACCCAGGTCGAGGTCTCACGCACCGACGAGTTCCACCTGGGCATCGACGCGCCCGTGCGCGCCTCGGGTGACGTCGACAACACGCCCGGGATCACGCTGCTCGGGACGGACGACCGCAAGGTCGAGCTCCACCAGGGCGTCATCTGCGCCTGGCGTCACATCCACATGACGCCGGACGACGCCGAGCACTTCGGCGTCGAGGACCGCGACATCGTCGAGGTCGAGGTCGGCCACGAGGGCGGCCGCGGCCTGACGTTCGGCGACGTGCTCGTGCGCGTGAAGGCGTCCTACGCGCTCGAGATGCACATCGACACCGACGAGGGCAACGCCGCCGAGCTCCCCCGCCATTCAGAGGGCGCGCTCGCGGCGACCAGCGGTCAGGCGCGCCTGCGCAAGCGCCGCATCACGCACGACCGCGGGTGAACTCGCGCGCACATGACCAGGACGCCTCGGAGGACGCGCCCGGCGACGCCCCCACCCCCCGCGAGCTCGGCTGGGGTGAGGCCGCCAGGCGCGTCCTCTTGCGTTACCTGCGCCGCGCCGTCCGTGTCGGCGTCATCGGCGCGGTGGGCATGGCCGCGTTCAACCAGGCCCGCGACGTCCTCGCGGTGAAGGTCATCCTGATGATCCTCGTCGTCGTGGCCGCGATCTCCGCGCTCATGTTCCCCGCGTCGGTGCTCGACGAGGTGAACGGCTCGCGCGAGGCGGTCCGCCAGCGCGAGCTCCTCGACGCGATCGCCCGCGTGGGCGCGGACGCGCCCGCGCCCTCGGACAGGGTGAGGGTCAGAGGGCTGCGCCACCTCGTTCTCGACTCGAGCGCCACGGTCCTGGTGGCCGCGTTCATCGAGGTCGCCGTGTTCCTGCCGATCGTGGCGTACCTCGCGATGATCCCCGACCGCCCCATCATGTACTCGTTCGCGCTCATCTCGGCGGCCACGTTCGCCGTCGCGTTTCCCGTCTGCATCATCGTCATGAACCTCTTCGTCGAGGAGGACGAGTTAGCGGGCGCCACGGGCACGGCGCGCGTCGAGCGCGCGTACCGGGAAGCGGTCGAGGACCGCTCCCAGCTCGCGGGAGGGCTCGCGCTCGACGAGCACGTCGGCGCGTCCGGCGGCGGCGCACTCACGGTCCAGGCCGAGGCTGGCGGCCTCGAGGTCCACGACGAGGTCGCGCTCGACCTCGACGCGGAACAGAAGGCGGTCGACCGCCACGTCGAACAGGAACAAAAGCCCTGAGGTCGCGCCTCTGTCTGCCATGGACGAACTCCACGGCGAAGCCCCCGAGGGCAAGACATGGTCGGCCGCTGCCAGGACCGCGCTGCCTCGCCACCTCAAACGCATCCTGTGGTGGCCGCCCGCGGCGATCGCGCTGTGGTTCGCGCTCAACGCGCTGTTTCATCCGCGCTACGCGTACATGGCCTTCGTGATCGTGCATCAGATCGTCGGCGCGATGCTCCCGCTCATCCTCGCCGCGTCTGTCCGAGAGGAGGTACTGGACTCCAGGCGAGCGGTCAGGCGGTACGAACTCGCTCACGCGATGAAGCGCCTCGGCGTCACGCGAGAAGACCTCGAGCCGACCGAGAAAGAGGCGATCGGTTACCTGCAAGCCGAGTCGGGTTGCGCCTACATCATGCTCTCGGCGGTGTCGATTGCTTCCATCATCTCGATGGTTTGGTTCAGCATAGTCATACGCGGGGCACCCTTTTTCTTAGCCTTGTTCCTCCCTGTTGGCTTCCTGGTGGTACTCATACTTGATGAGAAGAAGTACACGACCTCATCACTCGTGCAGGACGCGCACGCCGAGAAGGTCTACAGGAGAGCCCTCGAGGACCGCTCCCAGCTCGCGGGAGGGCTCGTGCTCGACGAGCACGTCGGAGCGTCAGGCGGCGAGCTCACGGTCCAGGCCGAAGTCGGCGGCCTCGAGGTCCACGACGAGGTCGCGCTCGACCTCGAGGCTCGCGAGGAGGAGGTCGCCGAGCAGGCGAACGAGGTCGTAGAGGAGCGCGGACGCTGATGTGCCACGCGGCGGCTCAGTAGGGGTCGAAGGGCTGCGCGTCGGGGAAGAGCTCGAGGCCGAGGAGGAAGACCCCGTCGAGCCTGGAGTCGCCGATGACGTCGAGGCTGCGCAGGCCGTGGAGGCGGGCGCCGGCGTGCATCGTG
>CAJXPN010000029.1 GCA_913058025.1 uncultured Myxococcales bacterium
CGAGATTTCTGCCTGTCTCGTGGGCTCGGAGATGTGTATAAGAGACAGGGACGAGCTCGGAGCCGTCCACGTCGCACACGCCCGACACCTTGGGAGGGTTGTACTTCACGTGGTACGTCGCGCCGCTCGACAGGCTCACGAGCCTCCCGCTGACGCGATCCACGATCTCCGCCTGGCTGACCTTGATGTTGATCACGTGATCGAGCGTGAGGCCCATCTCGTCGATCGCCTCGGCCTGCGCAAGCGTTCGCGGGAACCCATCGAGGATGAACCCCTCCGGCGCCCCCTCACCCGCGAGCGCCTCCGCGACGATCCCGATCACGACCTCGTCCGGCACGAACTTCCCAGCGTCCATGTACGTCGCGGCCTCGAGCCCGAGCTTCGTCCCGGCCTTCTTCGCCGCACGCAACATGTCGCCCGTCGAGATCTGCGGGATCTCGAGCTCCTTCGCAAGCCTCTGCGCTTGCGTCCCCTTCCCCGCCCCGGGAGGCCCCAACATCATCAGCTTCTTCGCCATCTCGCGCTCCTCTATCAACCTCGTGACTGGCCGTCACCGGACTGCCCTGCGCCACAAAAAACATCGCCGCTGCGAACTTCGCAGCGGCGACTCCTACAAACTCTATCTACACCTTCACGCCGCCATCATCCAGGCGCAGCTCAATCGTCGAGATCGAGCGCGTCTCTGGAGCGACCGCGGATTCCACCGCCGCCGCCACCCTGCGTCGTGTTCACCATCTGGCCGAAGTCGTCGTAGTGCTTCTTGAGCAGGTAGTTCTCGATCTGGGAGACCGTGTCCAGGCCCACGCTCACCACGATGAGCAGGCTCGTACCGCCGAAGTAGAACGAGATGCCCAGGTAGTCCTGCATGATGAACGGCATGATGCAGACGACGGAGATGTAGACACTCGCCGCGACCGTCAGCTTCGTCATCACCTCGTCGAGGTACTCCGCGGTCTTCTTGCCGGGGCGAATGCCGGGCACGAACGCGCTCGAGCGGCGGAGGTTGTCCGCGATGTCCACCACGTTGAACTGGGTCGAGACCCAAAAGAAGCAGAAGAACACGTTCAACGTCACGTAGATCACGGTGTAACGCCAGTCGCCGGGCATCAGCATCTGCTGCGTGACCTGTCCCAGGGGGTGATCCTGGAAGTACGACGCGATCGTCGACGGGAAGATGAGGAAGGATGACGCGAAGATGGGAGGCATCACGCCAGCCATGTTCAGCTTGAGCGGAAGATGCTGCTGCTGCGCGCCATAGATGCGACGGCCAACCGTACGCTTCGAGTACTGCAGCGGCACTCGCCTCTGCGCGCTCTCGACGTACACGATGAACGCGGTCACCGCGAGCGCGATGCCCAGGAGCAAGAGCACCGAAAACAGGCTCATCGCACCCGAATTGAACTGCTGGTACGTCGAGAACACCGCAGCAGGGAACTGCGCGATGATGCCCGCCGTGATCAACAGCGAAATGCCGTTGCCCAGACCGTACTCCGTGATCTGCTCACCGAGCCACATCATGAAGACCGCTCCGGTCGTCAGCGTGAGCACGGTCAACAGCCTGAACCCGATCCCCGTGTCGATGAGCAGCCCCGGGCTGCCCTCGTTCAGGTTGATCAGGTAGGACGAGATCAGGAAGCCCTGGATCAAGCTCAACAGCACCGTGCCATAGCGCGTGTACTGGTTGATCTTGTTCTGACCGGTCTGCCCCTCCTTCTTGAGGCGCTCGACCGACGGCAACACCACGCCCATCATCTGCATGATGATCGACGCCGAGATGTACGGCATGATCCCAAGCGCAAAGATGCTCATGAGCTGCAACGCGCCGCCCGTGAACAGGTTGAGGAGGCCCAGGATGCCCCCTCCTGCGCCTGACACGATTTTTTGCATCGCCACGCGGTTCACGTCAGGGACTGTGATGAACACGCCGATGCGGTAAACCGCCAGCAGGGACATAGTGAACAGAAGCCGCCTGCGCAGCTCTGGGATCTCTGTAATTTTTGCGAACTTGCCCAGCACGATGTCGTCCTCGCTTCGGCGGATTCTCAATGGAGCGCGTTTCTACACAACGGCCCACAAAGACACAACCCGACCTCGCACATCAGCCCCACATGGGAGCATCTCGCGCGAGGTCGGGATGGGTGTCTATCTCACTCGGACTCGGTCTTGGCACCCAGGATGATCGCCTTGCCGCCAGCGGCCTCGATCTTCTCCTTGGCTGACTTGCTGAAGCGATGCGCGTGCACCGTCAGCGCCTTGGTCAGCTCACCGCGACCAAGCACCTTGAGCACGTCCGCCTTGAGCGTAGCCGACTCACCGTCGACCTTTGCTTTGATCAGACCTGCGGTGCTCAGCGACGCGACGTTCACAACCGCGCCCGCCTCGAAGCGCTCTTCGAGATCCGTGAGGTTCACGATCTCGACGCTCTTGGCGAACATGTTGTGGAAGCCGACCTTGGGCAGACGAATCTGCAAGGGCATCTGGCCACCCTCGAAGCCGACGGGGATTCCCCCACCTGCACGAGACTTCTGGCCCTTCTGACCCTTACCACACGTCTTACCGAGCGTGCTGCCAGGACCGCGGCCGACTCGACGCCTGCCACGGTTCGCCCCCTTGGGGGCCTTGAGGTTACTCAGATCCATCTGACTCACTCCTGCTCTTCGACCTCGACCATGTGCCTGACCTTATCGATCATGCCACGGATCGAGGGTGTATCCTCGAGCACCACCGTGTGGTGGCGCCTACGCAAGCCCAGGCCACGGACAGTGTCTCTTTGACGCTGCGTGGTGCCCGGCGTGCCGCGAACAAGCGTCACTTTGAGCTTGGCCATGTTACGGCTCCTCGCGCGCCACGAGGACGCGCTAAGCTTAGCCCGCCACCCCTCAACGGATGTGGCGGGACATTGATTTCATCACGAAGGAAGTCTGACCAGAGATCGCTTCACACGATCACTTGCCAGAGGTCTCCTCGACATCCACACCAAGGCGACGCCTGTAAGCGTCCGGCGCCGTCAAGCGCTCAAGGCCCTCGATGACTGCCTTGACCACGTTGTGGGGGTTGTTCGAGCCGAGGCTCTTGGTCAGGATGTTGCTCACACCTGCCGCCTCGAGGATCGCACGGACTGGTCCGCCTGCGATCACTCCCGTACCCTTACTGGCCGGCTTGAGCAGGACCTTGCCTGCCCCGAACCTTCCCAGCACTTCGTGAGGAATGGTGTCGTTGACGATGGGAACCTTGATCATTGCAGTGCGCGCCTTCTGGCTCGCCTTGCGAATGGCCTCGGGAACCTCGTTCGCCTTACCCATAGCCACGCCAACGCTTCCCTGGCCGTCTCCGACGACCACGATTGCGCTGAAGCTGAACCTGCGGCCGCCCTTGACGACCTTCGCGACGCGATTGATCGCGATCACGTTCTCGTGCAGGTCCTGCTCTTGGCTCTTCCTGTTATTTCTCCGACGTCCCTGCGCCACAATTCACTCCTTCACAGCTGTAGGCCGCCCTCGCGAGCTCCCTCAGCCACGGCCGCGATGCGCCCATGGTAGAGGTAGCCGTTACGGTCAAAGACCGCACGCTCGACGTTGTTCTCTTTCGCCCGCTCCGCGATCAGCTTCCCGACCTCGCGCGCTGCCCCAACTTTATCAAGCTCACCGAGCTTAGCCTTCACGCCTTCGTCCAGCGTCGACGCCGCGGCCAGCGTAGAGCCGGTCGAGTCGTCAATGAGCTGAGCGTACATGTGGCTGTTCGAACGGTACACGGAGAGCCGGGGGCGAGCAGTTGAGCCCGTCACCTTCTTCCTGATTCGCCTTTTACGGCGGAATCGCTTGCTGTCTCTGACTTTCTTCGGAAGCATCACTGCCTCATATCGTCGGAGCACCCTGCCGCCCTAACGGGCCGCCAGCGCACTCATCTCATTACTTACCGGCCTTGCCAACCTTGCGGAGCAGGACCTCTTCAGCGTACTTCACACCCTTGCCCTTGTAGGGCTCCGGCGGACGCAAGCCACGAATCTTGGCGGCGATCTGCCCGATGAGCTCTTTGTCATGGCTCGCGAGCGTGATCTTCGTCTGCCCCTTGTCGACCTCCGCGGTCACTGCCTCAGGCAGCTCCACGAAGATCGGGTGACTATAGCCCAGGTCGAAACGAACGAAGTTGCGCTTGAGCAACTCAGCCCTGTAACCCACGCCATTGATCTCAAGCGTGCGGGTGTAACCCTCGCTCACGCCATGGACCATGTTCGCGACGAGCGAACGTACCATACCCTGGTGGCTGCGCGACTGGCGGCCCTCGTCACGGCGCGACACGATGAGCTCTGTGCCCTCTCGCTTGATGTCGACGACGTCCGAAAGCTCACGCGTGAGCTCACCCTTCGGGCCCTTAACGTGGATGTTGTGACCCTTGAGGGTAACCTCCACGTTGGCCGGCACGACGACCGGCTGTTTTCCAATACGACTCATTTATCTGCCCTCCTTCAGCTACGTCAGTAGACGCTGCAAAGCAACTCGCCGCCCACGTTCGCCGCACGGGCCTGGCGATCAGTGAGCAAACCACGAGACGTCGACAGAATCGAGATACCAAGGCCGTTGAGGACCTCGGGAATCTCGGAGACCCCGACGTAGACGCGGCGCGACGGCTTACTGACGCGCTTGATCGAGCGAATGATCGGCTTGTTGTTCGAATCGTAGCGCAGCTTGACACGAATCGTGCCCTGCGGGCCCTCATCTAGCCACTGCGTCGACTCGACGTAGCCGGTCTGCGAAAGGATCTTGGTCATCTCGAACTTCATCTTGCTACCGGGGATGCTGACCTGCGCGTGACGCGCCATCTGGCCGTTGCGAACCCTGGTGAGTAGATCCGAGATAGGATCGGTGACTTTGGCCATCTCTCTCTCCGAAATGGTTCCCCGTGACTCCACGGGGCCTTCCTCGCATTCGCACTCGGGGGGCCACCCCCGAACACGAGCTCGCCCTCATATGGCGGCGAGCTCACCTGCGGACGGCCCCTGATGGGCCACCCTGAAAATTCAAATAATCGCAGTAGTGTCGTCGCCATGACGCTTGAACGGCATGCCGAGCTTACGAAGCAGCGAGCGCGAGACCTCGTCGCTATCGGCCGTGGTCACGAACGTGATGTTCATACCACGAACCTTGTCGACCTGGTCATAGCTGATCTCCGGGAAGATGATCTGCTCGCGGATACCCAGCGAGTAGTTCCCGTGCCCGTCGAACGCGGTGTCGCTGACACCCTTGAAATCCCTGACGCGCGGAAGCGCGACGAAGATCAGGCGCTCGAGGAACTCGAACGCGCGCTGCTTGCGGAGCGTGACCTTGACCCCGATCGGCATCCCCTCGCGCAGCTTGAAGCCGGCGATCGAGCGACGAGCGCGGGTGACGACGGGACGCTGTCCCGTAATCTTGGTCACCTCTTCGACGGCCGCTTCGATGATGTTGGGATGCTGCACCGCGTCGCCCAGACCCATGTTCAAGACGATCTTGTCGATCTTGGGAACACGCATCGGGTTGGAGAAGCTGAACTCCTCCATGAGCGCCGGGACGATCTCTTTGTTGTACTTCTCGAGCAGGAACGACATGTCTCTTCACCTCGCCGGCAGGTTTCTATACCACCGGTCCTTAACTTTCTGATGTCGTCTTGAAGACACGTTCGCGGAGTTCGCGTCGTGATACCTCAAAGCGGAACCTCTGGCGCACAAAAAATCGGCGGCGAGGAAAATCCTCGTCGCCGAGCCGAGGGGCCGCAATGTTTAGCTGCGTCCTCGTAAGGTGTCAAGCTTGATCCACTCCGCATTCTGTCTGCCTGAGCAGACATTCGCGGAAGCAGTCAGCTCGCGGTCTTGGCGGCGTCGTAGACGTGGCCGCTCTTCTTGCCGACTCGGATCTTCTGGATCACGGCCGGAGCGTCGTCGCCGAAGCTGGCGACTGCCGAGTGCTTGCTCGAGTGGTGGTCGCCGTTGGCGCCCACGTACTTCTTGGAGACGCGCTCACCTCGGCCGAGCTCTTCGTTGTAGAGCGCGACGTTGGACGCGTTGATCCAGTTCTCGAGGTCCACGCGCGAGCCGGACTCCCCGGTCAGGGGGTTGGGCTTGCGGTGCTTCACGATCATGTTGCGTCGCTCGACCTTGACTCGACCCTTGGAGTGGTCGATCGCGATCACCTTGCCAGTAAGAGCCTTGTCCTTGCCGGTCAAGAGCACCACCGTATCGTTCATCTTCACGTGCATCTGTATGCCTCTCCTATCTCGTCGTCATGGTGCGTGGCGCCAAGGTCCTCCTCAGAGGACCTCAGGAGCCAGGCTGACGATGCGCATGTAACCCTTGGCGCGAAGCTCACGGGCCACCGGCCCGAAGATACGCGTGCCGACGGGCTCGTTCATCTGGTTGATCACGACCGCCGCGTTGTCGTCGAAGCGGATGTAGGTCCCGTCGGGACGCGAGCACTCCTTGGAGGTGCGCACGACCACACAGCGACGGACGTCGCCCTTCTTGACCTTCGAGTTCGGGGCGGCCTCTTTCACCGAGACGATGATGATATCACCGAGCGAGGCGTAGCGACGCTTAGAGCCGCCGAGGACCTTGATGCACTGCACCTTCTTCGCGCCCGAATTGTCCGCGACATCGAGCCTGGACTGCATCTGAATCATGGTTGATCTCCTTCGCGTCCTGTTCCCACGGGAAGCTCACTTCGAGCTTCGCCGTGTCTATGGGATGGAGCGCCTGACCTCCAATGAGGTCGAACGCATCCGGGACGCCGTCAACAACGTACGTTCTGGGGGGCGTCGCGCGAGCATGTCTTTATGGGGGGGAGGAGCCGACGTCAAGACGACGACACCTCATCCTCCACTCAGACCACCGGCGCGCGCTCGATAATCTCTTTGACTCGCCAGCGCTTGTGCTTCGAGAGCGGGCGCGTCTCCTCAATGAGGACGCGATCGCCGATGCGCGCATCGTTCGTCTCGTCGTGCACCTTGTAGCGCGTGCGCTCCTTGACGTACTTCTTGTACTTCGGGTGCTTGTAGCGGCGAGTCACCGAGACGACGATGGTCTTATCCATCTTGTCGCTCTCGACGATGCCGATCCTGGTCTTTCTGTTGCCGCGCGCCTTCTCAGGCGCAGCGCTGGTCGTCTCAGACATTCTCTATCCTCAATGATCGCGTGGCGGCCCTCCCCTCTCGGGGTTAAAGGCACCGTCGCGCCGCGGCCGAACCCTGAAATTCAGGATTCGATCGCGGCGCGACGACTCGCTACCACTCGTTTCTTCTCATCAACATGATTGTGATCCGCCGCTGTCGGACGAACCACCCACACCTCAGTTGCTCTTGGAGCGCTGGGTGCGGACCGTCAAAATCCTGGCGATGTCACGACGCGTATTACGCATCTGTGCGACATCCTGAAGCTGACCGGAGTAGTGCTTCATGCGCATCCGGAACAACTCGTCGCGGAGCTGACGCTCGAGCTCGACGAGCTCCTGGTCGCTCTTCTCTTTGAGCTCGATCGCTTTCATAGACCTTCTCCTCGGACGACGAACTTGGTCTTGATGGGCAGCTTGTGCCCAGCCAGACGCATCGCCTCTCGCGCTGTTTCGACGTCGACGCCGTCGAGCTCGAACATGATACGCCCTGGCTTCACCACGGCGACCCAGTACTCCGGAGAACCCTTACCCTTACCCATGCGGGTCTCGGCAGGCTTCTTCGTAATGGGCTTGTCCGGGAAAATCCGGATCCAGACCTTACCGCCACGTTTGATGTGACGGTTGATCGCGATACGTGCCGCCTCGATCTGGCGCGACGTAATGCGGCCGGGCTCGAGGGCCAGCATACCATAGGTGCCGAAATCGACGGAGTTGCCACGGTAGGCTTTACCCCTCATTCGACCCTTGTGCTGCTTGCGCCAGCGAACGCGCTTGGGACTCAGCATTTCAAAGTCTCCTTCAAACGTGAGCCAGACGGGTGGTCCCCGTCAGGGGAGCCGCCTGGCCCTCATCTCTCGAGAGCTGTGGTCGCGCTCAAAGTGCGCGATCCTCCAGCACCTCTCCCTTAAAAATCCAAACCTTGACGCCGATGATCCCGTAGGTCGTCTTCGCCTCAGCCAGGCCGTAGTCAATATCGGCGCGCAGCGTATGCAACGGCACGCGGCCCTCGCGATACCACTCACGACGCGACATCTCCGCACCACCCAGTCGACCTGAGCAGTTCACGCGGATGCCCTGAGCGCCGAGACGCATCGTCGTCTGGACCGCTTTCTTCATCGCTCGACGGAAGCTGACGCGACGCGTGAGCTGGTTCGCGATGCCCTGTGCCACGAGGGTGGCGTCCAGGTCCGGCTTGCGGACCTCCTGAATGTTCAGGAAGACCTCCGAGTCGGTGCGGTCCTGAAGCTTACGCTTGAGGTCCTCGATGCCCGCGCCTCGCTTGCCGATCACGATTCCAGGCTTGGCCGTGTGGATCGTCACCTTGGCCTTGTTGGCCATGCGCTCGATCTCGACCTTCGAGATGCCCGTCTCCGCGTGCAGCTTCCCGATGTAGTCGCGCAATGCGATGTCCTCGTGAAGCCACTTGGCGTAGTTCTTCTCTTCGTACCACTTCGAGTTCCAGTACTTGGTCACGCCGAGCCTGAAACCGGTGGGGTGAATCTTCTGTCCCACAGTGTTCTCCTGCAGTATGCCGACCACGCATCAGCGTGGTTCGAGCACGACCGTGATGTGGCTGGTTCTCTTATTGATACGCGTCGCCCTACCCTGAGCGCGCGGCTTGAAACGACGAAGGGTCGGACCCTCGTCGACATAGATCTGCGCGACGTGAAGCTCGTCCACGTCCCAGTCGAGCTGGTCGCTCGCCTCGATGTTGTGGAGCGCAGACTCCACAAGCTTGGCGATCAATGGAGCTGCCCTCTTCTGCGTGAACGCGAGAATGTTGAGCGACTCATCGACGGAGCGACCTCTGACGAGGTCGGCCACGAGGCGCACCTTACGGGGTGCGATCCTGACCATGCGAGCACGCACCTGGTTGGCGCGATGTTCTTTACGAGACTGTTTACTCATTTACTTATCCTCTCGCTCGAGTGTCTTCCTTTACGCCCTCTCGGGCGACACGCCGACTACTCGGTGTGTGGCCTTCCTCCTCCAGGAGGTCGACCTTGAAGGGAACCACTCAGCGCTTCTTGGCCTTCTTGTCGACAGCGTGTCCGTAGAAGGTACGCGTCGGTGCGAACTCGCCGAGCTTGTGCCCGACCATGTTCTCGGTCACGAAGACGGGGACAAACTCTTTGCCGTTATGAACGGTAAAGGTCAAGCCCACCATGTCCGGCATGATCATCGAGCGACGACTCCAGGTCTGGATCGCTCGGCGGTCATTGCTCTCTCGAGCCTTGCGGACCTTCTTGAGAAGACCAACGTCGACGAAGGGGCCCTTGCGAATTGAACGCGGCATTCTGCTACCTCTCTCACTTACGACGCTGCTTGCGCCCCTTCACGATGAATTTGTCGGTGCGCTTGTTTTTGCGCGTCTTGAATCCCTTCGTCGGCTTGCCCCAGGGAGTCACCGGATGGCGACCACCACTGGTACGACCCTCACCACCACCATGCGGATGGTCGACCGGGTTCATGGCGACGCCACGAACGTGCGGGCGCTTGCCGAGCCAGCGCGAGCGACCGGCCTTGCCGATCGAACGGTTCTCATGCTCGCGGTTGCTGACTGCGCCAACGGTGGCGCGGCAGGCCTGAAGGACGCGACGAATCTCTCCCGAGGGGAGCTTGATCGAAGCGTACTTTCCTTCCTTGGCCGTCAGCTGACCCCACGCGCCCGCCGAGCGGACCATCTGCCCACCCTTGCCGGGCTTGAGCTCGATGTTGTGGATCACCGTACCGACGGGCATGTGCTTCAGACGAAGCGTGTTGCCCGGCTTGATGTCGGCGTGCGCGCTGGAGACGACCTTGTCGCCTACCTTGACCTTCTGAGGGGCCAGGATGTAGCGCTTCTCGCCGTCGGCGTAGTGAAGCAGCGCGATGAACGCGGAGCGGTTCGGGTCGTACTCGATCGTGGCGATCGTAGCTGGCACGCCGAACTTGTCGCGCTTGAAGTCGATGACGCGGTAGCGCCTCTTGTGGCCGCCGCCGCGGTGACGCGACGTCATACGGCCCATGTTGTTGCGTCCACCTGACTTGGTGAGCTTCGCGGTGAGGCTCTTCTCAGGCGTGCTGGCCGTGATGTCCGCAAAGTCGTTCAACTTCGCGAAGCGACGACCCGGTGACGTCGGCTTGAACGTCTTGGTTCCCATGACTCTATCTCCTCAGTGCTCGAGTGCGTGAGAAGCGAGCGCGGCGCACCTTCAGACGAAGGTGCGCTCGGCGACTCACTCCGTGCCCTCGGCCTCGACGTCCTCATCGAATTCATCAATCGCGAAGAAGTCGAGGGTCTCACCCTCGGCAAGCGTCACGATCGCCTTCTTGTAGCCCGACCGGTGCGCGATGACCTTACCGAAGCGCTTGGGCTTCCCTGGCATGTTCGCGGTGTTCACCGAGGTGACCTTCACGCCGAAGAGTTTCTCCACGGCGGTACGGATCTCAGGCTTCGTCGCGCTCTTGGCGACGCGGAACACAACCTTGTTGTGCTCGTCGAGCTGAGTCGTCTTCTCGGTCATAACCGGACGAATGATGATCTGGTGCAGTCTGCTCATGACTTCAACGCCTCCTGGACACGCTCGATCGCCTCGCGGCTGATGATGAGCACGTCGTACCTGATGATGTCCTCGACGTTGAGCCCCTCAGACGCGAGGTACTTCGCGTTCTTGAGGTTGCGCACGGAGAGTCTCAGGTTCTCGTTGTGGACAGGCTTGCCAGCGGGCTTGCCAGTCGTCGCGTCGAGCACGTGGCTCGTGACGTCGACGACGAGCGCCTTGGGGGCCTCGAGCGTGACGAGTGCGGTCGAGGCACCCTTCGTGTTCGGCGCGTCGAACGAGAGCGCGTCGACGACGCGGATCTGCCCGGCCTTCGCCTTGAACGAGAGCGCGCTGATGAGCGCAGCACGACGCTTCTTCTTGCTCAGCTTGTAGGAGTGGTCCTGGGGCTTGGGTCCGTGGACCGTGCCGCCGCCAACCCACTGAGAAGCACGAATGGAGCCCTGACGCGCACGCCCGGTTCCCTTCTGCTTCCAGGGCTTCTTGCCGCCGCCTCGGACTTCCGAGCGTCCCTTGACCTTGCTGGTTCCCCTGCGGCGCTTGGCGCGCTGCCAGTTGATGACCTCCCAGAAGAGGTGCTCTCGCACCTCCGCCCCGAAGATCGTGTCGTCGAGTTCAATCTCGCCGACCGCTTTGTTCGTCAGATCGACTACTTGAGTCTTCATCGCCTCTTGTTCTCCTGCGCCACATCATTACGGTTCGTATACCGGTACTAGACGGTACGTCACGCCGTGACGCCAAGGCCGACGCGATCGCCATCACCTTGGTGACGATCCGCGTCGAGCTCTCTCAATCCACACCTGTACCGTGTTCCGAGCAGATCGCTTTCGCGAGCCACTCAGACCCGATCAGGTCTTAATCTCGACATCAACGCCGGCAGACAGGTCGAGGCGCATGAGCGCATCAAGTGTCTGCTGTGTCGGCTCGAGGATGTCCAACAACCTCTTGTGCGTACGAATCTCGAACTGCTCACGGGACTTCTTATCGATGAAGGGCCCGCGCAGGACGGTCCACCTGCTGATCTTGGTAGGCAGGGGGATCGGACCCGCGATCTTTGCGCCTGTGCGCTTCGCGGTGTCCACGATCTCCGCCGCCGACGCATCGAGCAGCTTGTGGTCGTACGCCTTGAGCTTGATACGAATCTTGTCGCTCGCCATATCGAACCTCTAGGGCCGGTTGCCTCGGTCACTCGACCGACACACCGGGTGTCTTTCAGGGCATCTCTACACATGAAAGCGACTTCGCCTCTCGACCCATCGTCTGGGCCAGCGAAGCCGCTAAACATTCCTTTCTCCCTGCACAAAAGCCCTTCGCACAGGGAGGGGGAACATACAGTAGGGGTTTGGGCAGGGCAAGGATGTTTTTGGGCGATTGCCCGCAAACTTTCAGACGTTACGGGGCATGGACGCCCCCATCAGGAGGGAGGTTCAGAGGCGGTGTGCGATCTGTGCCATCAGCGCCCGCGGGAGGAGCTCGTAGCGCGCGAACCGCATGGTGAATGTCGCCCTACCCTGCGTTCTCGAGCGGAGGTCGGTGGCGTAGCCGAACATCTCCCTGAGCGGGACGTCGGCGAGGACGCCCTGGACGTCTCCTCGCATGCTTACCCCGGTGACGTGACCCCGTCGGGAGCCCACGTCACCCATGACGTCTCCGACGAAGGGATCGGGTACGACCACCTCGAGCTCCATGATCGGCTCGAGCAGCCCAGGCTGCGCGCTCGCCACGACCTTCTTGAAGGCTGCGGATGCGGCGAGGTTGAAGGTCAGCTCGGACGAGTCGACCTCGTGGGAGACTGCGGCGATCAACGTGACGCGCAGATCGACGACGGGATAGGTCGCGAGGTCCCCCGCCTCGGCCGCCTGGAGGACACCTCGTTCGATGGCGCCCACGTAGTTGAGAGGAAGTGAGCCAGGCTTTAGCCCGTTGACGAACTCGACACCCGACCCCACTGGGAGCGGCTCGGCGTGGAGTGTCAGGTCGGCGAAGGTGCCCTTGCCTCCGGCTTGCCGGTCGATCACCTCTCGATGCTGGGAGGGTGCGGTGATCGTCTCGCGGTACGTCACCCGGGGAGCGCCGACGCTGGCGTCGACCTTGAACTCCCTCCGGAGGCGATCCGCGATGATCTCAAGGTGGAGTTCACCCTGACCGGCGATGATGATCTGACCGGTGATGTCGTCGTGGCGGATCTTGAAGCTCGGGTCTTCGGCGGCGAGCTTGGAGAGCGCCATGAGCAGGTGCTCCTGGTCGTCCACGGTGTGAGGCTCGGCGACGACCTCGATCACAGGCTCGGGGAAGTCCATCGCGTCGAGGACGATACGGTGCTGCTCGTCGCACAGCGTGTCGCCGGTGGTGGTGTGACGCAGGCCCACGGCGGCGACGATCTCACCGGCGTAGGCCGAGTCGATCTCCTCGCGGTCGTTGGCGTGCATCTGGAGGAGTGTCCCGATGCGCTCGCGTTGGTTCTTCGTCGAGTTGTGGACCGCCGTGTCCGTGGCGATCGAGCCGGAGTACACGCGGAGGAAGGTGAGGTGGCCGACGTAGGGGTCGGTCATGATCTTGAACGCGAGCGCGGCGAAGGGCTCGTCGTCGGAGGGCGCGCGTGTGAGGTGCTCGTGATCGGACGGATCGCTCTTGGTCTCGATGACCTTGCGCCACTCCTCGGGGCCGAGGCCCTGGACGTCAGGCACATCCGTCGGCGCGGGGAGGTAGCGGACGACCGCGTCGAGGAGCGGCTGCACTCCCTTGTTCTTGAAGGATGCTCCACAGATCACGGGCACGATCTCCAGAGCGAGCGTGGCGCGGCGAAGCGCAGCGTGGATCGCGTCAGGAGAGATGTCCTCTCCCTCGAGGACAGCGAGCATGATCCCTTCGTCGTGATCGGCGAGCATCTCGAGCATGACGTCACGTCTGAGCTCGGCCTCTTCGGCGAGGTCTTCGGGGATCGCCTGGACGTCGAAGGACGCGCCGAGGGTCTCTTCGTTCCAGACGATGGCGTCCATCGAGACGAGGTCTACGATCCCCACGAAGGCGTCCTCGGCGCCGATGGGGATCTGGAGGAGGACCGGCCTTGCCTTGAGGCGGGAGGCGATGTCGTCGACGACGCCGTCGAGGTCGGCGCCGGCGCGGTCCATCTTGTTGACGAACGCGACGCGCGGGACGCGGTACCGATCCGCCTGTCGCCAGACGGTCTCGGACTGGGGCTCGACGCCGGCCTGGGCGTCGAAGATCTGTCTCTTATACACATCTCCGAGCCCACGAGACAGGCAGAAATCTCG
>CAJXPN010000030.1 GCA_913058025.1 uncultured Myxococcales bacterium
ACGAGATTTCTGCCTGTCTCGTGGGCTCGGAGATGTGTATAAGAGACAGGGGGGACGGCTGGGTCGCGGCCGGGACGTTCGCGCACTCGATCGACATGGGCCGCGGACCGCGCGTCCCTGACGACGGCTCATGGCGGACGTTCGTCATGGGGATCGGCCCGGACGGCGCCACCCGTTGGGATCGGCCGATCACTGGCGAGCGTGAGTGGAGCGAGCCGGTGGGGCTCGCGGTGATGCCGGACGGCTCCGCCGTGGTCTCGCTCGAGCTGCACGACTCCTACGGCATGTCCGACCCGTCGTTCCTCGCCGTCGGGACGATGGTCGTACGGAACCCGAGCGGGCAGGACACGCTGCTCGTGAGGTTGAGCCCGGAGCGAGGCGTGCCCGAGCTCATCGGGCACTGGAGCGGTGAGCGGCGCCGCTCCGAGCTCGACGGCAACGTCTCCTCGGGGCCGCTGATCAACCACGACGGCGCGCTCGTGGGCGCGGGCACGTTCACGGGCTCGGCGGCCTTCGGCTCACGGCGCCTCGAGGCCCCGTTCGGCGTGTGGGACCCATGCCAGACACGCCGTGACGACGCGCGCATACGCCACGTGATGCAACCCCCGCGTGATCCGTGCGAGCCCGAGGAGTGGGTGGTCGGGGTCGCGGTCATAAAGAGGATCGAATGAAGCACTGCGCGATCGCCCTGTTGGTGTCGGTGGGCGCGACGGCGTGCGCCTCGAGAGGGACCTCTCCGACCACGCGCGAGCTGACCCGGGGCACGTTCCGCTTCGACCTCAAGCTCTTCATCCCCGACGACACAGAGCACGGTGAGGCCGCCCACACCACGTCGCTCGCGCGGCACCCGAGCGGCGACCTCATCGTCACGGTGCAGTCGTCGGCGCCGATCGACCTCGAGGGCGGCGAGCCGCTCTCGGGCGATGCGGTCGTCGTCGCGCGGATCAAGCCGTCAGGGGAGCTCGTCTGGGCGCGCACGTTGCGCGGAGACGGCGCGCTCGCGGCGACAGCCCCGGACGGCCGCGTCTTCCTCGCCGTGACGAGCCGGTACTCCACGGCCCCACCTGCGTTCGAGCTCTCGGACGACGCGAGGGCACAGAGCGGCTGGCACCCACCGATCGACATGGAGGGCGTGAGCTTCATGCTCATGGCGCTCTCCGCCGACGGCGAGCACCTGTGGACGCGCTCGCCTCGCACACCCGGGGGCATGTTCTGGGTCCACGGGTTCCAACACCATGAGGGGCAGCTCATCGTCGCGGGTTCGATCACGGATGAAGAGCGAGAGGCGCCCTGGGACGTCCAGACCGACCACCACGACGACGCCGTTGTCACGTGGTGGAGCGCCGAAGACGGCGCGCTCACGCGCAGCTTCGCGTTCGGCGGGGAGGGCTACGACATCGCGACCGACGTCCTCCCGCTCGAGGGCGGAGACGTCATCGTCTCGGGCACCGTCGAGGGCCCCGTGACGCTGGGCGAGGGCGTGCCCGTCGACGCGGTGGGGCCGAGCGCGGGCCTGGCCTTCCGGCTGACCGAGGGCGGAGAGGTCACGTGGGCGAAGACGTGGGACCCGCTCGATGAGAACTCCGGCGTCGACGCTAACTACCTCGCGCGCACGCGCGATGGCGTGGCGGTCGTGGGCGACTTCCGCGGTGAGATCGAGCTCTACGAGGGCCTCGGGGGCGAAGACCAGTACAGGCGCGTCTTCATCGAAGAGCTGACCCTGGGAGGTGAGCACCTCCGCGAGTACGTCATCGACGGGTTCCACGATCAGACCCACGCCACCGCGGTCGCCGCGCTTGAGGACGGCGCGATCGCGATCGCGCTCGTCGTGGCGATCGGCGGGCACGGCGACGCGCCGACGCTCGAGCTCACCGACGCCTCGCTGACGCCACGCGTCGGCGCCCGCATGACGGCGCTGGTGAGGCTGGACCTGGGGGCTGGCCGCCTCGAACTCATCGAGCGGTGGGATGGCGTGGCCGAGCCCCAGAAGCGCCGCGGCGAGGTCGACGTGGCCGCGCTGCTGCCCGGGAAGCACGGCGTCCACGTCGGCGGGACGATCACGGGCGCCTCGACGTTCGGCGTGCGCGTGGTCACGACCCCCGAGCACGAACGAAGTTGCTCCTACTCGCGCGGCCACGGGAAGATACGACACGTCATCGGCGGGCCCTTCTCGGGCTGCGGCCCCTCCAAGGTGGAGGCTGCGTACGGGTTCATCCACCTCGTCTCGACCGAACGCTCGCTGAGAGGGACCCCATGAAGATCGCGCACACGTCGGCCTGGATCCTCGCGCTCGTCGGCGCGACGGCGTGCGCCTCGAGCGGGACCTCTCCGACCACCCGCAGGCTCACCCAGGGCGCGTTCCGCTTCGAGCTCAAGGTCTTCGAGCCGACGCGGCCCAAGCGAGGGGTCGCGAACACGGAGACGCACGCGATCGCGCGCCACCCGAGCGGCGACCTCCTCGTCACGGGGCACACGACGGGGCCGCTCGAGCTCGACCTCGACGCCCCGATCTCGGCGGGCGCCGCATTCGTCGCGCGGGTCGACCCCTCCGGGCGCGTCGTCTGGGCGCGCGAGGTGGAGGGAGCGCGCGTGCTCGTCACGGCCTCACCGGACGGTCGGGTCTTCACCGCCGCGACGCCCGCGGTGGGTGACGGCCTGGCGAGCGAGCCCGCGGACGACCCGCTCACGATCACCGCGCGCGCACCGGACGGCGAGGTCCTGTGGTCACGCGCGCCCCGGCTCCGCGGCGCGGTGTTCTCACTCACCCGGATCGCACACCACGGGGGCGAGCTCCTGGTGATGGGAGGCGCCCTGAATGAGCCGGACGTGGAGCCATGGGAGATCCCCACGACGAACCCGGGCGCGGGCGTCGTCACGTGGTGGCGAGACTCCGACGGCGCGCTCGAGCGCAGCTACACGTTCGGCGGACGCGGCGAGGACCGCGTCACCGACGCGCTCCATCTCGAGGGCGGCGACGTGCTCGTCGTGGGCCACGGCGAAGGGCGCGTCGAGCTGTCCGAGGGTGAGTCCCTCGAGCACGAGGGCAGGTACGGGATCGCGGTGAGGATCACGCCCGCGGGCGCCGTCGCGTGGAAGCGCGCGTGGCCCGCGAGCGGATACGGGTCGTACTCGGAGGCGCGCAGGATCATCCGCACCGAGGAGGGGGTCGCGGTCGTGGGCCAGTTCGGCGGAGACATCGACCTGTACGCCGGCATGGGCGCCGAGGACGCGTTCGGGCGCGTGTTCGTCGAGGAGCTCACGCCGTCTGGCGAGCACGTGAACCAGTACGTCGTGGACGGCTACAACGACGACACGCGGCTCGCGGGGGCGGAGCCGATGGCGGACGGCACGATCGCGCTCGGGCTCACGCTGCGCGGCGGGTACGCCAACGGCCCGCCCACGATCGAACTGACCGACGGGCCGATCGCACCTCTCGTGGAGACGAATATGAACGCGGTCGTGCGCCTGGACCTCGACCGAGGCCACCTCGCGCTGATCGAGCGCTGGGACGGCCTGCCCGGGTCGGAGCGGCCCGGGGTCGTCGAGCTCGCCGGCATGAGCTCGGGGGACGGGCGGCTCTACGTCGCGGGCACCCTGTGGGGCGAGTCGATGATGGGCGAGCGCGAGGTGCGAACGATGCGCTACGAGCCCGACCCGTGTGAGGTCGCGCGCCGTGGCGGCGTCCGCCTCGTCAAGGGCGGGCCGTACGTCTGTCGGCCGTACTACGTCACAGGCGTGATCGGGTTCATCCAGCGCGTCGAGCTGGACTGAAACGAAGGAGGGCGCGAACTCCCGCCGGGAGTTCGCGCCCTCCTCGGCGCTTCATCGAACATCGAGCTCATTCGTATCCGTTGAGCTTGCCGCCCTCGGAGTAGTCGTTGCCGGTGATCGAGCTGATGACGGCCTCGAGCTTGCGCCAGAGCTGGATGCGGTCGAACAGCGGGTTGAGCCAGCCGGTCGTGATGCAGTAGCTCTCGCGGAACGGGTCCGTGTGGTGGATGTCGTGGCCAGGCGAGGTCAGCACGATGTTGAAGCGCTGGAGGAGCCTGGCGAACGCGGGGGGTTCGGGCTCGTGGGCCCACTTGTGGAACTGGTTGGTGAAGAAGATGCCCAGGCTCATCCCGAGGGCGAACGTCAGGATCATGAAGGACACGACCCCCCAGCCCGTGGGCGCGAGGAACGTGACCGGCCCGAGGAAGAGCATCAACACGACCGACGCGTTGCCGTTGGTGGCGATGAAGTCGTGGAGCGTGATGTCCTTGGGGTCGACGTGGTGGATGCGGAAGGGGCGGATGAACATCGGCCCGACAAGCGGCCAGTCCTCGGTGCCGAACGTGTCGCCCATCCAGTGGACGAGCCCGGAGACGAAGTCGGCCACGAGGAACGAGAACGCGAAGGTGCCCACGCCAGCGATCGCGGCGACCAGCGGGTCCACTCCGCCGATCACCTCGGACATCTTCACCGCGCACAGCCCGGTGCACACGAAGTAGCCGATGATACCGAAGAACTCGATCACGCGCTGGGTGAAGGAGTTCGCGTAGCGCCTCCCGAAGAACCAGCGGTTCTGCGTGTGCGAGTCGTGGAGTGCCGTCTCTTCGGAGGAAGGCGTCGTGGTCGCGCTCATGCTTGCTACTCGATACAAAAGGGGTGCTGTGGCCAAAAGCCAAACATCTTGAACGTGGTGACGCTCTCACAACGCGGAACGCGAGGCAAGACATGCGGGGAGTTTGGGAGTGCCAACAAGACGCCCAACCTTTGAATTTCAAGTGGTTACCGAGGGGCCATACCGGCCTCGACGCAGCCCGCGCGCAAGAACACGAAAGCCCCGAGACCGCATTGGGTCTCGGGGCTTCTGTATCGAGTGGGCCAGGAAGGACTCGAACCTTCAACCAACGGATTAAGAGTCCGGTGCTCTGCCGAATTGAGCTACTGGCCCGGCGTCGCGAGGCGATGATATAGCCGCTCTTTTTCAGGAGAGCAAGACTATTTTTTCATCTCGCGAATTCTGTCGCGGCACACCTCTCTCGAGCTGGACCTGAGTGCACCCGGCAGGATTCGAACCTGCGACCTACGGATTCGAAGTCCGGTGCTCTATCCAGCTGAGCTACGGGTGCCTATCATGCACCTTCGATGAAGAAGGTGATGAGTAGGGTGGATGACGGGGATTGAACCCGCGACCTCTGGTACCACAAACCAGCGCTCTAACCAACTGAGCTACACCCACCGTATGTGACGCCGAAGAATTGCTTCTCCAGCGCGAGGAGAGGAACCTAGAACGCCCCTCTAGAGCTGTCAAGACACTTACTGCCCTTCGAGCCACGCCCCATTCAATACGCCACGTCGCGCGTATTATTCCTCTTTCTTGGTCCTGGCTCGCTCACGCGCTCCCTTTCTTGGTCCTGGCTCGCTCACGCTCGCGGCGGACGGCTCGCTCCATGGCTTCACGCGGGCGTGCCCGCGAGCTCGGTCGACGGGGTCTCCCTCCTCGCGGACACGCCCGCGTCTGCCATGGGCTCGCGCGCTTCGAGCGGGCGTCTCGTCGATGATGTACGGAGGAGAGGAGGGGTGGTCTTGCGGGGCGACGAGACGACCACAGGCCTTCCCACCACCCAAACAACCCGACACGTCGACCCGAAGGCGCGCGAGCCGATGTTCAGCCTGGAGGCGTTCGCGAGGAGGGAGACCCCGTCGACCGAACACACGAACGCCTCCAGGCGAGGACATCGCGCGAGCCGTCCGCCGCGAGCGTGAGCGAGCCAGGACCAGAAAAGAGAATGAGAAGGTGTGCACCGACTCCATCAGTCATCTGCCCTGCCTCCCTTTCTAGAACCTCCTCACCTTCGACGCGAAGCCTCCCCCGAGCCGTCCGCCGCGAGCGTGAGCGAGCCAGGACCAAGAAAGCACGCGAGCCAGGACCACAAACAGAGAGAGGCCCCTCGACGTGTGTCGAGGGGCCTCTCTCTTTCGATGTTCGGATGCACCAGCGGCGCGTCCGATGAGTCGAAGATACGCCCGGCAGGACTCGAACCTGCGACCGACGGCTTAGAAGGCCGTTGCTCTATCCAGCTGAGCTACGAGCGCCTGCGCGAGAGGAGCATCGCGGCTCCTCGAGTCGGGGTGAGAGGATTCGAACCTCCGGCCTCCAGTTCCCAAAACTGGCGCGCTACCAGGCTGCGCCACACCCCGAACTGCGGACCACGGCGACTCTTCGCCAGGCCCAGGGACTCCCTATATATGGAGTCCAGGCCACGAACGCAACTGCCGTGACCACCCGAATCAACCCGCCCTGACGGGCAGGCTATTCCAGCCACGTCCGCCACTTCGAATATCCCAAACGAAACGTTGCACTTTTTGCACTACGTACATACGGTGGCCGGCCATATCGTGGCCGGCCATACAGTGGCCGCCAACGCTCACCGCGGGCGTGGTTCAGGACGTGATTGGAGACGTGACTATGGTGCTGACAGTGATCGGTTTTCTCGCCGGTCTCGTTGCCCTCTACTACGGGGCCGAGGCCCTCGTCGGGGGGTCCTCCTCGCTGGCCCTACGCTTTGGCATCGCGCCATTGATCGTGGGCCTCACCGTGGTCGCCTTCGGGACGAGCGCGCCCGAGCTCCTCGTGAGCCTCCTCGCCGTCTTCGACGGCAAGGACGGTATCTCGGTCGGCAACATCATCGGCTCGAACATCGCCAACATCGCCCTCATCCTGGGCTGCGCGTCGATGGTCCGGCCCATGAGCGTGAACGAGGAGGTCGTCAAGCGCGAGTACCCGATCATGCTCGGAGCCTCCATCCTCCTCTGCGTGGTCGCCCACGACCTCGTCATCTCACGCGCCGACGGCATCCTGATGCTCGTCCTCATGGTCGCCTTC
This sequence comes from uncultured Myxococcales bacterium, assembly GCA_913058025.1. Classification (GTDB taxonomy): domain Bacteria; phylum Myxococcota_A; class Bradymonadia; order Bradymonadales; family Bradymonadaceae; genus CAJXPN01. The sequence goes on from CAJXPN010000030.1 coordinate 6,872, forward strand.
CTGGGCTACTCGCTCTGGAAGGGCCTGCGCACCAGCAACCGCGGTGACAAAGCGGAGGCAGGCGGAGAGGCCGGAGAGGCCGGAGAGGTCAGCGAAGTCGACGAGCTCGAAGACGTCGACCCCTCGAAGTCCACTGTCCCCAAGGACATCGCCAAGCTCGTCTTCGGCATCGTGCTGCTCGCTGGCGGCGCGTACCTGCTCGTCGAGAGCGCGATCGTCATCGCCAAGGCGCTCGAGATCCCCGACCTCGTCATCGGGATCACGATGGTCGCCATCGGCACCAGCCTCCCCGAGCTCGCCACCAGCGTCATCGCCGCGTACCGCGGCGAGTCCGACATCTCGGTGGGCAACGTCATCGGCTCGAACGTCTTCAACATCCTGCTCGTGCTCGGCACCGTCGCCGTCATCGCGCCCATCTCGGTCGGACAGATCGCCGTCGACGTCGACCTCTGGGTCATGCTGGCGATCTCGATCCTCATCTGGCCGCTCATGCGCTCGGGCTACAGCATCAACCGGCTCGAAGGCGCCGGCCTGCTCATCGGCTACGTCGCCTACACGGTCTACCTGTTCATGCGCTGACCCCCGGTGTAATTGACCACGCCTCCGGGAGTTGAGAAGATGCGCCATGAGAGGGACGACCCGCCCGACCCGTTTATGTTTAGGGGATAGTCTTGTTGATGAACGCCGCCCATGAAAACCTCGCTCGCCTGATCGCCGCTTCGGCGGTCCTCTTTCTCGTTGCCTGCGGCAACGACGAGGAGGCGAAGATGGACGCCGACGCCCTCGCCGACGGCGCCAAGACCACCGCCGAGCAGGGCGAGCGACGCCGCTTCGACAACCTCGCCCAGGGCCTGTCCGTGCGCACGGAGGACCTCAACCGGGACAAGAAACCCGACCAGTGGTACCTCACCGACGCCTCCGGGCAGCTCGCCCGCATGGAGCGCGACCTCAACTTCGACGGCGACGTCGACCTGTGGCAGTACCCCGGCGCCAACGGCGAGGTCGCCGAGGAGGAGATGGACCTCGACCGCGACGGCCGCGTCGACGTCGTCGCCTACTACGACGAGGGCGGCGACATCGTGAAGAAGGAGCTCGCTCTCGACTTCGACGGCTCCTTCACCGTCTTCAAGTACTACAACGAGAAGGGGCAGCTGCTCCGGGTCGAGCAGGACGAGGACGCCGACGGCTCCGTCGACCGCTGGGACTACTACGAGAACGACAAGCGCGTCAGGGTCGGCTGGGACGAAGACTCCGACGGCATGCCCGACACGTTCGACGACATCTGAACGCGCTCGAATCCCGCGCTCAAAGGAGCCCCCTTGCCCATCGAGAACGTGTTCGTCCCCCTGGACTTCTCCGAGTCGAGCCAGGCCGCGCTCGCGCTGGTCCGTGCCCTCGGTCACCCGCCCCCTCGCCTCCAGCTCTCCCACATCGTCGAAGCGTGGACCCCGCACACCCGCGAGGTCTTCTTCCCCTACGCCGCGCTGGGTGAGGACGCCGCCGCCATCGACATCGAGCTGTGCGACTCCGCGCGCGCTCGCCTCTCGGCGTACTTCGACCTCGACGCGCTCCCCAAGCGCGCGCTGCTCAACTCGCCCATCGTCCACGTCGGGCGCACCAAGGAGGACCTCCCCGAGGTCCTGCGCACCGTCGACGCCGACCTCGTGGTCATGGGCGCCTTCGGTGAGACCGGCGCCCTCCCCGGCGCGCTCGGGTCGACCTCGGCGCGCATCCTCCAGACCGCCACGCAGCCCGTCCTGCTCGCGCGTGGGTACGAGCGCTCCCCCAGGATCAGCCGCGTCCTGTGCGCCGTCGACCTCGAGCCCACCAGCCACGAGGTCATCGCCAGCGCGCTCGAGATCGCCCTGCTCGCCGAGGCCGAGCTCGAGCTGCTCTTCGTCCTGCCCGACCCTCTGAACGACGACCCCAACGGGCTGCTCCGATCCTCGATCAAGTTCGACGAGAAGCGCACGCTGGGCCGCGAGCGCGCCACCATCGAGGCGCTCTTCGACCGCGCCATCACGCGCGTCGAGCCACCCTTCGCCGACAAGGAGCGCGCGCGCGCGCTCCTCTCCACGCGCTCCATCCGCGTCGGGCGCCCCTCCACGGCCATCCTGAGCCGCGCGCACGAGTCCGACGCCGACCTCATCGTCGTCGGCTCACGCAGCCTGCGCGAGGTCGCCCACCACCAGCTCGGCTCGACCGCGTGGGCCATCACCCGCTCGTGCCACGTCCACGTCATGGTCGTCCCGCTCCAGCACGAGGCCAACCTCCTCGAGCAGCCCGACTGAGGCCGGACCCGCGCCCACAGACGCTCCGCGGTCCCTTCGCGTTTGACGGTCATGCGATCGTTGGAGACCTTCACGTTCGCGCACATGGCACGTACACTCGACATGAGGACGCCGCGGTGTCCTCGTGTGATGGAGAGGCCTCACCATGATCCACAAACGGACACCTGGCGTTCTGCTCATCGCGTGCGCGCTCGCGCTCGGCGGGTGCACCACCATGCTCACGTCCATGACCAACGCGCGCGCGCTCGAGGTCGGCGAGGTCCAGGCGAGCGCGAACCTCCAGGCGAACCTCCACTCCGAGGCGATCGGGGGGCTCGTCGAAGGGGTCCGGGCGATCGAGCAGCAGTTCGAGTCGAACTCCGGCGAGCAGATCTCCGAAGAGGAGTTCCGCGGGTGGCTCGACGGCGTGCTGTTGTTCTCGCTCTTCGCGCCAGGCGTGGGGCCCGAGTTCGGCGCGCGCGTGGGCGTGAGCGACGGCCTGCTCGAGGGGGTCGACGTCGGGTTACGCACCGACCTGAGCGTGGTGCGCGGCGACGTGAAGCTCCAGCTCTGGGAGGACACGCGAGGTCAGGCGCTGTCGACCTCGGTGGCCTACACGCACCACCTCGGCGTCGCGTCGGGTGTCATCGAGTACGCCACGTTCTCCTCCTTCTCGCGCGGCGACGTCGAGCTCCAGCTCCTCTGGGACCTTCAGTCCAACGACTTCGTCCGGTTCACGATCGCGCCGAGGATCATCGTGGGTCGGATCTCCGTCGAGAGCACCTTCCCTCAGGACATCCTCGCGAGGCTGCCCGAGCAGCTCCGCCAGTACGACCCGAGCCGGCTCTTTCAGGACGAGTGGATCGTCCAGTACGGCGGCAACGCGACGGTGATGGCAGGGTACAAGTACGTCTGGCTCGCCTTCGACATGGGCATCTACGGAACGTCCTTTCGCCCAGAGGTCCTCGGCTCGCGTCGGGACTACTCGGGCGGCGCGATCGCCATCGGGGCGGGGCTCTCGGGGAACTATGCGTTTTGAACTTCACAGGCAACGGCGGCACGGATCGCCCCGATAACTCTCGAGTCGCGCGTCAGGAAGGTCACATCCCTCACGCGCGTTCAACGAGCCCGGGCCACGCAGGCGGCTCAAGGAATGAGGCATGAGATGGCGATCGCAGCGCGAGACACGAAGATGAACGACCCGAACAGATTCGCACCGCTCGTGGACTCACTGGAGTCCGGCCTCTCCTCGATCTTCGGGTTCGAGTCCTTCAGGATCGGTCAGCGGGACGTGATGGAGGCCACGCTCCAGGGCGTGAACTCGCTCGTGGTCATGCCCACGGGCTCGGGCAAGAGCCTGTGCTTTCAGCTCCCAGCGTGCGCCAGCGACGGGATCACGCTCGTGATCTCACCGCTCATCGCGCTCATGAAGGATCAGGTCGACGCGCTGACGTCCAAGGGCATCCCCGCGACCTTCATCAACTCTTCGATCGGCGCGCGCGAGCAGTCCGACCGCCTCTTCGGCATGGAGGCCGGCGCCTACAAGATCGTCTACGTCGCGCCCGAGCGCTTCCGCTCCGAGCGCTTCTGCGACGCGATCGCCAACGTCAAGATCGCGTTCCTGGCGATCGACGAGGCGCACTGCATCAGCCAGTGGGGCCACGACTTCCGCCCCGACTACCTCCGCCTCGCCGAGATCCGCGCCCAGCTCGGCCACCCCACCACGATCGCGCTCACCGCCACGGCCACCAGCCAGGTCCAGCGTGACATCCTCGCCCAGCTCAACCTCCCCGAGGCCGAGATCTTCGTCTACGGCTTCGAGCGCCCCAACCTCTTCTTCGAGGTCTACGACGCGCGCTCGAAGGGCGACAAGATCGGCAGGATCGTCTCGCTCGTGAACGAACACTCCGGCGACCCTGCGATCATCTACTGCGCCACGCGCAAGCAGGTCGAAGAGGTCGCCCAGGAGCTCGACTCGGAGGGCCTCTCCGTGGGGCTCTACCACGGCGGCATGACCGACTCGCAGCGCGAGCAGGTCCAGAACGACTTCATGACGGGCATGTTCACGCTGCTCGTGGCCACCAACGCGTTCGGCATGGGCGTGGACAAATCCGACGTCCGCGTCATCGCCCACTACAACATCCCGGGCTCGATCGAGGCGTACTACCAGGAGGCCGGCCGCGCCGGGCGAGACGGCCTCGACTCGCACTGCCTCATGCTCTTCAACTACGCCGACAAGGGCATCCACGACTTCTTCAACGAGCAGACCTACCCGAGCAAGGAGACCGTCGAGCGCATCTGGGAGGTCCTCTCGAAGATGGGCCTGGGCACCCACAACATCGGCTCACGCCAGCTCGCCGACAAGCTCAACAGGAACAAGCGCGGCAAGGGCCGCCTGAACTCCTGGGGCGTCGAGTCCGCGATGCGCCAGCTCCAGCGCGGCGGACACATCGACTTCGGCACCCGCGACGGCTTCGACTGGATCGCCGTGCAGGACTTCGCGCGCACCCGCGACCTGCGCGTCGACTGGGACTACCTCAAGCGCCGCAGGGACGTGAACGACGACCTGCTCGGCGACGTCATGCGACTGGCGTCCGGGCGCGAGTGCCGCCAGGGCTACCTGCTGCGCTACTTCAACTCGGCCCCGTCCTTCACCAACGGCTGCGGCAACTGCGACATCTGCTGCGGCATGCCCGAGTACGCCAAGGCCGCGCTCGTCGAGAACACCCAGCCGATTCGGGTCCCCGAGGACCCGACCACGGTCATCCAGAAGGCGCTCGCGGGCGTGGCACGCTCGCGCGGCCGCTTCGGCGCACACATCGTCGCGGGCGCGCTGCGCGGCTCGAAGGCCAAGAAGGTCGTCGCGTCCAAGCTCGACCGGCTCTCCACCTACGGCATCCTGTCGTACCTGAAGCAGCCCGACATCGTGTCGATGCTCGACACGTTCCTGCGCCAGAACCTCCTGACGCGCAACGACTTCGGCGCGCTCAGCCTCACCGAGCTCGGCAACGAGGTCATGCGGGACCCGGAGCAGATGCCCGAGGACCTCAAGCTCTGGGCCGACGTCACGCTCATCCCGCGCGGCCGCCGCCGCGCGCAATCCTCCAGGAAGACGGCGCGCCCGCCCGCGGCGCAGACCGTGGCCGCCATCGCGAGCGCGCGCGCCGAACTCGAGGACGCGCCCGCGGGCCTCGACGGGACCTACGTGGACACGCTGGCGATGCTGCGCCAGGGCCAGAGCCCGGCCGAGATCGCCAGCGTGCGCGGCGTCCAGACCCAGACCATCCTGCGCCACCTCATGGTCATCGCCGACCACGGCGAGCCAGTCGACCTGTCCGCCTACATCGACCCGACGCTGCTCGAGGGCGTGCGCGACGCCGCCGACGGCTGGAGCTACGGCGAGGCGCTCGGGCCGATCAAGCGCAAGGCGCCCAAGTGCACCTACGACGACCTCAAGCTCCACCTCGCGCAGGTCCTGATCGACCGAAAGAGCTCATGAACGCAGAACACGTCATGGCCGCGCTCGGAGAACACCTCGACGCGAGCACGTACTCGGGCGCGCGCGTCGTCGTGGCGATCCCCGACGCCACGCGACCCCTGGACCTGACGGCGACGCTCGGCCCCACGCTCACAGCGCTCTCGGACGCAGGCGCCCACGTGAAGGTGATCGTCGCGCTCGGGCTCCACCGCCCCATGACCCAAGCCGAGCTCGCCGTGGCGCGCGCGATGTGCACGCGCCACGACGTCCCGCTGCTCCAGCACGACGCCCACGGGGAGGACCTCGTCGAGGTCTCGACGGACGTCGGGCTCGCGCGCGGCGTGGCCGCGAAGCTGCCCGCGGTCGTGCACCGAGAGGTCGCCGAGGCGGACAGGCTCGTCGCCATAGGCACCGTGGAGCCCCATCAATACGCTGGGTTTTCCGGCGGCGTGAAGACGCTGGCGATCGGGTGCGCGGGCGCCAGGACGATCGGCGCGCTCCACGGCCTGACGTACCTGCGCGAGCCCGCCACGGCGCTCGGGCGGATCGAGGGCAACCCGTTCCGCGCGGCCTTGCGGCGCGTCGCCTCACGGCTCGCGCCGATCGACGCGCTCCAGGTCGTCCCGGGCGTCTCGCCCGAGTCGGGCGTGTTCTTCGGCCCTGCGCAGGAGGCCTTCGAGCAGGCGGCCGCGGTGGCCGCGGCCGCGCTCTTCGCGCCGCAAGAGCGCGAGGCAGCGTGGGCCGCCCTCCCCGTCCCGCCGACGAAGGCGTCGAGCTTCTACCAGGCGTCACGCGCGGCGACGTACGTGGCGCTGGTGCACCGGCCCGCGATCGCCCAGGGCGGCTGGCTGCTCGTCGAGGCGCCGTGCGAGGAGGGCATGGGCGCTGGCGCCGGAGAGCTCGCTGTCTCTTATACACATCTCCGAGCCCACGAGACAGGCAGAAATCTCGTA
>CAJXPN010000031.1 GCA_913058025.1 uncultured Myxococcales bacterium
TACGAGATTTCTGCCTGTCTCGTGGGCTCGGAGATGTGTATAAGAGACAGCGCGAGGAGAGGTCGTCGATGAGCGCGGTCATCTTCGTGGCGTACGGGCGGGCGGCCTGGACGGCTTCCTGCGCTCGGCGCAGCTTCGCTGCGGCCACGAGCTTCATCGCGCTCGTGATCTTCTTGGTGTTCTTGACCGAACCGATGCGGTTGCGGATGTCTTTCAGGTTGGGCATGTGCTCGTCCCTTCGGGGCGCTGTGTCCTGAACCGTCGCGGGCCGACCCGGCGCCCCCTCGTGAGGGCGCCGCGTCCGACCCGCGCTCCGTGCGTGCCGTGTCCGATCACTCGGCGGCGGCGCCGCGCGTGGCGAGGAAGTCCTCGGTGTACTCGTCGAGGATCTCGAGCGCGAGCTCGGTCACGTCCGACTTCTTGTCCGAGTCCCAGTTCTTGGCGAACTTGCCGTCGGCCGCGATCTTGTCCCACATCTTGGGCTCCTTGCCCTCCGCGAAGTCGTAGAGGCCGGCCTCGTAGTCGCCCAGATCGCTCACCGCGATCTTCATCAGGAACTCCGCGTTGCCCGCGAAGATGATGAAGATCTGCTTGGCGACCTCGAGCGGCGAGTACTGCGCCTGCTTGAGGATCTCGACGAAGCGCTCGCCCTCGGCGAGCTTGCGCTGCGTGGACTTGTCCAGGTCGGAGGCGAACTGGCTGAAGGCCTGGAGCTCGCGGTAGGACGCCAGCGTGAGCTTGAGCGTACCGGCCACGTTCTTCATCGCCTTGATCTGCGCCGCGCCGCCCACTCGGGAGACCGAGACGCCGACGTTGATCGCCGGGCGGACGCCAGAGAAGAACAGGTCGGTCTCCAGGAAGATCTGCCCGTCGGTGATCGAGATCACGTTCGTGGGGATGTAGGCGGAGACGTCGCCGGCCTGCGTCTCGATGATCGGGAGCGCGGTGAGCGATCCGCCGCCGCGCGCGTCCGACATCTTCGCGGCGCGCTCGAGGAGGCGGCTGTGGACGTAGAAGACGTCCCCAGGGTAGGCCTCGCGGCCCGGCGGGCGGCGCAGCAGTAGCGAGAGCTGACGGTAGGCGACGGCCTGCTTGGAGAGGTCGTCGAAGATGATGAGCGCGTGCTGGCCGTTGTCACGGAAGTACTCGCCCATCGTCACGCCGGTGTAGGGCGCGAGGAACTGCAGGGGGGCCGACTCCGAGGCGGTCGAGGACACGACGATCGTGTACTCCATCGCGCCGTACTGGGTCAGCTTCTCGACGACCTGCGCGACCGTCGACTCCTTCTGGCCCACGGCGACGTAGATGCACTTCACGTCGAGGCCCTTCTGGTTGATGATCGTGTCGATCGCCACGGCGGTCTTACCCGTCTGGCGGTCGCCGATGATCAGCTCACGCTGGCCTCGTCCGATCGGGACCATCGAGTCGATCGCCTTGAGGCCCGTCTGGAGCGGCTCATGGACGGACTTACGGGCGATGATGCCCGGAGCCTTGACCTCGACCTGGCTGCGCTCGTCGGTGTCGAGCGGGCCCTTGCCGTCGATCGGCTGACCGAGCGAGTTGACCACGCGGCCCAGCAGGCCGGGGCCGACGGGGGCGTCGACGATGCGCCCGGTGCGCTTGACCTCGTCGCCCTCGACGATGAGCCGGGCGTCGCCAAGGAGCGCCGCGCCGACGTTGTCCTCCTCGAGGTTGAGGACCATGCCGTACACGTCATGGGGGAACTCCAGGAGCTCGCCGGCCATCGCCTTCTCGAGCCCGTAGATGCGCGCGATACCATCGCCGATCGTGATCACGGTGCCGGTCTCGGTGACCTCGACGCGTTTGTCGTAGTCCTCGATCTGGCCCTTGATGATGGAGCTGATCTCTTCGATGTTGATGTCCATCTCTATCCTGCCGTCAGTCGTCTAAGTGTATGCTTTGAAAAGCGTTCTTCAACGCACGCCCTGTTCTGGCGCGCGCCTCGTTTCGTATCAGATTTCTTGGAGAATCGTGGCCTTGAGCTGCTCGAGCTGGTGGAGCACCGAGCCGTCGAGCACGAGCCCTCCGACCGAAGCCACCACGCCGCCGATGAGCGCAGGGTCGACGTCACGATCGAGCGTGACCTGCTTGCCCGTGAGCTCGGCGAGCTTCTCGCGCAGCTTGTTCGCCTGCTGCTCGGAGAGCTCGACCGCCGAGGTGACGCGCGCGCGGACTCGGCCCGCGTGGACGTCGGCCATGCGGTGGTACTCCTCGGCGATGTGCGCCACGAACTTGAAGCGGTCCTTGTCGAGCAGCAGCAGCGAGAAGTTACGGACGTTCTGGTCGAAGCCGTACTTCGTGGCGATCGCGTTCAGGATGGCCTTGCGGGTCTCGAGCTTGATGGACGGGTTGAGCGCGGCGTTGCGCAAGTCCTTGCTCTCCGAGAAGGCGCGCCCCAGGGCGCCGAGCTGCTCGCCGTAGGCGTCGTAGCTCCCCTTCTTGATGCCGATGTCGAGCAGCGCCTTGGCGTAGCGGCGCGCGACTGGGGGGGTGCTCATAGGGTATCCCTTGACTCGAGGTTCTCACCGCATCATGCGGTGACTGTCGTGTTCGTTCGTGACGCGTCCGAGCGCAACCCGTTCGGGCCGCGCGAGGGCACATCGATTCAGTTCAGGCTCTCGATCGAGCCAAGGTCTGTCAGGTAGTCGTCCACGAGCGCGTCCTGGCTCGCGCGCGCCTTGAGGCGGTCGGTGGCCATCGCCTGCGCCATGGAGACCGCCTGCTCGACGGCCTTGGCCTCGATCTGAGCGATCGCGCGCTTGACCTCCTGGCCGATGACGATCTCTGCGTCGACGCGCATCTTCTCGACCTGACGCTTGGCCTCCTCGACCACGCGCTCTTTCTCGCGCTGACCCTGCTTGTGGTACTCGTCGAGGAGGTCCTGTCGATCGTCCTCGAGCGCGGCGAGCTTGTCGTTGTACTCGTCGAGCTTGGCCTGTGCCTCGTCGCGCAGGCGGCTCGCCTCGGCGCGGTCGGCGACCAGCTCGTCGCGGCGCGTCTTGAAGAACTCCTGGGCCTTGGGCCAGGCGTACTTGTAGAGAATGCCCGCGAAGATCACGAAGTTTATGACGCTGCCGACGAAGTGCTTCCACGGGATACCGTGGTGGTCTCCGTCTCCGCCGCCAGCGGCGAACGCCGCGCCCGCGATCAGAGAGACCGCGAGGAACGCGGCGGCCGGGGCGATGTATCGAGTCAAGGTGCGCATGATGCCTCGAGAGGTCTTACGTACGTGAAAACGCTGCATATTCTGCCAGTGAGTCGCTCGACTCAAGCGGCCTTCCGGGCGACGACCTTGGCGACCATGAGCTCGGCGAGCTCCTGGGCGCGGTTGTCCAGCTCGGCCTCGGCCGCGTCGACCTTGGCCTGGATCTTGAGGCGCTCGGCCTCGAGCTTCTCGGAGAGCTCGGCGCGGACCTCGCCGATGATGTCCTCCTGCTCCGCGACGCCCTGGCCGCGAAGGCTCTCGCGGACCTCGGTGGCGTCGCGACGCGCGCTGGCCATCTTGTCGTCCAACTCTTCGCGGAGCTGCTCGGAGCGCTCCTGCATCTCGTCGGCGTCCTCGCGCGAACCGCTCGTCGCCTCGACGCGCTCCTCGCGCACCTTGAGGTACTGCTTGCCGATGAGGAAGTACACCGCGGCCACGACGATCGCGAAGTTGACGAACTGGAGCGCGACGGTGATGTCGAGATCGATCGACACCGAGGCGAACAGCGGGATGAGTATGCTTGAGGTCATGGCGTACGGTCCTCGCGGACGTTGGGGTCACTCCCTACTCATGCCCTCTGAAATGGCGGAGTCGGGCGAGCTTCGGTGGCTCGAAGGGAGCGTGTGAAGGATGGCCTCTCGCGCGCATGAAAACAGGCCGAGAGGGGCCACGTCGCGAGGGACCTATCACGCTGTTTTTCGCGATGTCAAGCGCGAGATGTCGGAGGGAGCTAGGTCAGGTGGCGCGCGTGAGCGCTCGCGCGCGCGAGCGCCACAATGCGGCTTGGACCATGGAGCACTTCCTTGGTATGTAGTGAGGGCCGAGAGGCCTTCGAGAACCACGACATCGAGTGGACTCGACGCGTCCCTCTCCCACCTCTCCCGATGTCGCCTCAGACGTTAATCCCTACCACACACCTGCGAAGAGACCTGTGGACACGAACAAGACGCTGACACACCTGACCGGCGAAAACATCCAGTTCATCGAGCAGCTCTACGCGCAATACAAGCAGGACCCCGCGTCGGTGGACGCGAGCTGGCTCCCTGTCTTCGAGGAGCTCTTCGAGGGAGACGACCCAGCGGGTCCTCCCTCGCCGAGCTTCTCACCGCGCACGATCTTCCGCTCGGGCGGCTCGACCGGGGGCGCAGGCGCGCCCACGGGAGAAGAGCTCGCGAGCTTCGAGGACAAGCTCGATGGGACCCAGGTGCACACGCCCGGCAAGACCCGCGGCTTCGCCGCGAGCGTCGAGTCGCTCGTGCGCGCCTACCGTCTCCATGGACACGCGCGCGCCAAGCTCGACCCGCTCGGGCACCCGCGCTCGACCTCGCTCCCGGAGCTCCACCCGGAGACCTACGGCCTGACCGAGGCCGACATGGACGCCCCGATCCGGTACGAGGCGCTCTTCAACGGAGATCAGACCACGCTGCGTGCGCTCATCGAGCGCCTGCGTGACCTGTACTGCGGCCACATCGGCGTGGAGTACCAGTACATCTCCGAGCCGATCACGCGCACATGGCTGCGAAAGGCGATCGAGCGGCGCAACTACGCATCGATCACCGACGACGAGCGCCGCGACATCTACCAGGGGCTCGTCGACGCCGACGGCTTCGAGACGTTCCTCCAGAAGAAGTACGGCTCGGTCAAGCGCTTCTCGCTCAGCGGCGGCGACTCGCTCATCCCGATGATGCGCGCGATGTTCGACGAGGCCGGCTCGCTCGGCGTCCGAGAGATCCTGGTGGGTATGGCCCACCGAGGCCGCCTCAACGTCCTCCACAACATCATGGGCAAGGAGGACGTCATGATGTTCTCCGAGTTCGAGAAGACCCAGACGCCCGAGGCCTACATCGGCTCGAGCGACGTGAAGTACCACATGGGCTACTCCTCGGAGTACCCGATCGGCGACGAGTCGATCCACCTGTCGATGGCGTTCAACCCGAGCCACCTCGAGTTCGTCAACCCGGTGGTCGTGGGCCGCGCGCGCGCCAAGCAGGATCGCATCGAGAGCGACGACGCGCGCCAGCGCATCATGCCCTTCCTGCTCCACGGTGACGCCGCCTTCTCGGGTCAGGGCGTCGTCCCCGAGACGTTCAACCTCTCGCAGCTCGACGGCTACCACGTCGGCGGCACGATCCACGTCGTCATCAACAACCAGGTCGGCTTCACCACCAACCCGGAGGATGGACGCTCGACGCGCTACGCGACCGACATCGCCAAGATGCTCGAGATCCCGATCCTGCACGTCAACGGCGACGACCCCGAGGCCTGCGCCCGCGCCGGCAAGCTCGCGATCCAGTACCGCCATGAGTTCGGCCGCGACGTCGTCATCGACCTCGTCTGCTACCGCCTCTACGGACACAACGAGGGCGACGAGCCCCGCTTCACCCAGCCAGGCATGTACGCCAAGATCGGCGAGCTCAAGCGCGTGCGCGTGCAGTACGCCGAGGAGCTCGCCTCTCGAGGCGTGCTGAGCGCCGAGCAGGCCGAGAAGATGTGGCAGGATCGCCTCGACGGTTACAACCCCGCCTACGAGCAGATCAAGGTCCAGCCCGAGCCCAAGCACGTGAGCACCCTCGATGGGCTCTGGGCTGGCTACACTGGCGGACCCGTCTCCAACGTCGAGGAGCCCGACACGCGCGTCCCCATGGACGAGCTCCAGCGCCTCGGTGAGGGGCTGGCGACGCTCCCCGACGACTTCAAGGCCCACCGCACCGTGGCCCGCATCATCCGCACACGCGGCGCGATGGCCCGCGGCGAGCAGCCCGTCGACTGGGGCATGGCCGAGAACCTCGCCTACGCCTCGCTCGTCTCCAAGGGCGTCTCCGTGCGCATGACCGGCCAGGACTGCATCCGCGGTACCTTCAGCCACCGTCACGCCGCGGTCTTCCACAACGAGACCGCCGAGCGCTACTGGCCGATGCGCCACCTCGGCCCCGACCTCGGGCGCTTCGAGATCCACAACTCCTCGCTCAGCGAGACCGGCGTCCTCGGCTTCGAGTACGGCTACTCGCTCGACTCCCCTGATGGCCTGACCATCTGGGAGGCGCAGTTCGGCGACTTCGTCAACGGCGCGCAGGTCATCATCGACCAGTTCATCAACTCCGGTGAGGACAAGTGGAAGCGCCTGAGCGGCATCGTCATGCTCCTGCCGCACGGCTATGAGGGGCAGGGCCCCGAGCACTCGAGCGCAAGGCTCGAGCGCTTCCTCCAGCTGTGCGCAGAGGACAACATGTTCGTGTGCAACCTGACGACCGCCGCGCAGATCTTCCACGTGATGCGTCGTCAGATCCTCATCCGCACGCGCAAGCCGCTCATCATCATGAGCCCGAAGAGCCTGCTGCGCCTCGACCGCGCCCGCTCCTCCCTCGACGAGCTCGCCAACGGCGCGTTCCAGCACGTCATCCCGGAGACTCGCCCCGAGATCGAGCCCGCCAACGTCGACCGCGTCCTCCTTTGCAGCGGCAAGGTCTACTTCGACCTCATCGCCTACGCAGAGGAGCATGGCCTGGACAAGTCCGCCGTCGTCCGCGTCGAGCAGCTCTACCCGCTCAACCGGGAGGCCCTCGAGGCCGCCGTCGCGCCCTACGCCAACGCCAAGAAGGTCTTCTGGGTTCAGGAGGAGCCCAAGAACATGGGCGCTTGGTACACCATCTTCCCAGAGCTCCTCGAGATCTTCGGCGGCCGCTTCAAGCCGCTGTGCGTCAGCCGCGCCCCCTCGGCGTCGCCGGCGACCGGCGACGGCGAGAGCCACCGCCTCGAGCAGGAGAACCTCGTGCGCGCGGCCTTCGAGTACAAGGCCTGACCGCACGCGGCGCAGCAGATGGTGAGCTCGCCTCGATGCGAGCTCGCCATCTGCCGCTCTACCCCTATGATTCCCCATCGCAAACGTTTGCAGTGTCATCACACGCACCACGTGGAGAGTGTCTAAATGAGTGTTTCAGTCGAGGTCCCTCAGAACTTGGGCGGTGAGTCCGTGACCGAGGCCATCGTCGCCGCGTTCACCAAATCCATCGGCGACTTCGTCGAGGCCGAAGAGGTCCTCGTCGAGCTCGAGACCGACAAGATCAGCGTCGACGTGGTCTCGCCGGTCTCCGGTACGATCACCGCCTACAAGTTCGAGATCGACGACACCGTCGCCCCCGGCGACGTCATCGTCATCATCGAGCCTGGCGAGGGCGCCCCGGCTGGCGATGTCGCCTCATCGAAGCCCGCAGCCGAGGCCGCCCCTGCCGCCTCCGGCGACGGCCCCGCGCTCTCCCCCGCCGTCCAGCGCGTGGTCACGGAGCGTGGCCTCGACCCCAGCGCCATCAAGGGCACTGGCCCCGGCGGACGCATCCTCAAGGAGGACGCGGTCAACCACGGCTCGGCCCCCGAGGCCGCGCCGGCGCCCGCCGCGGCGAAGCCCTCCGGGCCCCCCGTCACCAGCAGTGACAATGGGCCTCGCGAGGAGCGCGTGCGGATGACCAAGCTGCGCCAGACCATCGCGCGCCGCCTGGTCGAGGCACAGCAGAACGCCGCGATGCTCACGACCTTCAACGAGGTCGACATGACGAACATCATGGCGATGCGCAAGTCCTTCCAGGACCGCTTCGTCAAGCGTCACGGCACCAAGGTCGGCTTCATGTCGTTCTTCGTGAAGGCGGTCGTCGAGGCGCTCAAGGAGTTCCCGGCGGTCAACGCCGAGATCGACCTCGAGAACAAGCAGCTCGTCTACAAGAACTACTACCACGTCGGCATCGCCGTCGGCGGCGGTAAGGGCCTCGTCGTGCCGATCGTGCGCGACGCGGACCAGCTCTCGTTCGCCGAGATCGAGCTCGAGATCAAGCGCCTCGCGGGCCTCGCGCAGAGCAACAAGCTCACGCTGGACAACCTCCAGGGTGGCACGTTCACGATCTCCAACGGCGGCATCTACGGCTCGATGCTCTCCACGCCGATCCTCAACCCGCCGCAGTCGGGCATCCTCGGGATGCACAACATCATGCAGCGCCCCGTCGTCGTCGACGGCGAGGTCGTCGCGCGACCCATGATGTACCTCGCGCTCTCCTACGACCACAGGATCGTCGACGGCCGCGAAGCCGTCGGGTTCCTCGTGCGGATCAAGGAGTGCCTGGAGAACCCCGAGCGGATCCTGCTCGAGGTCTGAGGGTAACCCCTTACATCTGGCCACTTCAAAGAGGCGAGCGTCTTTCGGACGCTCGCCTCTTTGTCTATGTCGCACCCCCTCCGCAGCGACAGCCACGCCCCCAAAGACCTCGACGACACCCATGACACGACACACGACGCTGCTCTCCGCCGCCCTGCTCTTCTCGATCGGCTGCGGCGCCTCCGACGCGCCCGAAGACGACGGGAGAGGCCCGCTCGGCGGAAAGGCGGACGAGTTCTCCTCGTTCGAGAGCTCGCTCACGTTGACCGGGGACGTCGAGCGCGAGATCACCCTCGACGACGCCTCTCAATGCGATGGCGGTCAGTTCTTCACGCTGGCCTCGTGGCGAAACAGCGACGACCGCCTCTTCGAGTTCCCCATCTTCCGCGTCATCACGAGCCACCCCGGCTTCGCCCCGCTCTCGGTCGGGCGAGTCCTCGACATGAACGAGGGGAACGGGCGCGCGGGCTTCGATGGGATCGGCTACACGTCCAACGACGCCCTCCCCTGTGAGGCGACCGTCGTCGGGTTCTACAACGAGGGTGCGGGCGGAGACTTCGGGCTCGCCCTCGAGTTCGAGGCGTGCGAGCTCGCCGCTGGCGACCGCCGCGCCACCCTCTCGGGCACCGTCGCGTGCGTCGGAAAAGGCTACGACCTGATCCTCGACCCGAACCCGACCGATCCGACCGATCCGACCGACCCGACCGACCCCACCGACCCTGACCCGGTCCAGGAGTGCGCCGACGCCGACTACATCGCGTGGATGGACGACGTCCAGGAGGTCGTGGACGGGGCCGGATCGATCATCGACTCGGACGACCAGGCCGACATCGACGCAGCGATCGCGCTCAAGCCCTGCGTGGGCTACAGCGACGCGCTGTTCGTCGACTGGGCCTCGAGGTTCGACGAGCTGCTCGACGACGTCGGCCGCGTGATCGACGAGCGCGACTCCATCACGCTCGACACGCTCGCGATGCTGCGCCCCGAGACGAGCTCGGACGCCGCGTTCGTCGCCTGGTTCGAGGTCTACGCGAGGATGTTCGAGGCGGCGCTCCCGTCGGGCTCGGCCAGCATCGACGAGGACGAGGCCGCCAAGCTGGCGCGCTGCCACGACGCGCGCCCGGAGGGCGCCGGCGTCGCCGGGTTCGACGCGTGGTTCGAGCTCTCGGGCGAGTTCTTCGTCAAGATCGCGCCCTCACCCAGCGCGATCGTCGACGCGGACGAGTCGCTGAACCTCGACGAGCTGCTCGCGCAGAAGCCGGGCGCGCACTCGGGCGCCGCGTTCGCGTCGTTCGTGCAGGAGTACGAGGCGTACATCACCTCCATGATCCCCTCGCGCACGGGCGTCTTCGAGGACAAGGAGCGCCGCCTCCTCGACGCGTACGCCTCGCTCCGCCCTGCTGGAGGCTCCGACGAGGCGTACGTGGCGTGGGCGACCCGCTACGCCGACTTCCTCGAGCACATCGGGACCCGCGCGGGTGACGGCGCGGTCGCGGGCTTCGAGCACTTCCTCACCGTCGCGCCATGCGCCGACGATACCCAGGCGCCTGCCGTCGTCGAGGCTGCTGCGGCGTTCCCCTCGGACCTCGACGAGGATGACGCGCGCGCGCCGTTCATCACGCGCGCCGCGCCGACCTCCTGTGACTGAGCGTCCACCACGGTGACCTCGACAGAGAAGAAGGCGGCCTCCCCGGAAGGGAGGCCGCCTTCTTCTCTGTCTGGCGATGTCTCACGAGCGAACGCTCACGCGCTCAGGTCGCGATGTTCGACATCACGTAGACCTCCTTGGTCTTGATCACGACGTCGTCCTGGTTGTCGGCGCCGACGGTGATCTCGAGCGCGGCGCCGCCGCTCCAGCGGTTCTGAGACGGCACGAACTCGGAGATGTCCTCGGGGCCGAGGAACTCGACGCGCAGCGTGACCTCCTCGCCGACCTCGAGCTCTCCGTCGAAGTCGCCGCCGCTCATCGCGTCGGTCATGCCGATGAACGGGAGGATCGCGGCGACGTCGCCGTCGTCTCCGAGCAGGCCGATCGACTCGAAGGAGATCCCCACGGCCTTGGCCTCGCCGTTGTTCACGAGCTTGAGCGTGAACTGCGCGCCCTCACAACCCCAGAAGCCGCCGCAGCCGCCAGAGTCCTCGCCAGGCTCGGGCGGCGCGCAGTCACCAGCGCCGGGAGCGCCTCGGCTGTCCTCGTCCGAGCTCGCGCCGCCAGCCTCCGTGTAGCCCTCGTCGGGGCAGTCGGCGTAGCCGCCGAGGTGACCGCTGAGGAAGATCGCCTCGAGATCGGGCGCCGGGTCGTTCTCCTCGACCTCCCAACCCGGCGTGTTCGGTCCTCCCTCGCCGCCTAAGAGGCAGCCGGTCGTCGTCAAGGTCGCGGCGCACAGCGCCAGCGCGGTCATGAATCGTGTGGTGTTCATCGTTCTTCTCTCTTCGTGTGGGGGCGCTGTGTCTTCGGTCAGTGGCAATGGTTCATTCGAGCGGCGGGTCTCAGGTCACCACGGAGGGGAGGACGGAGACGGCCTTCGTCTCGATCACGACGTTCGGGTGGTTGTCCGCGCCGAACGTGAGCTCGAGGATCGCCGAGCCGTCCCAGCGGCTCTGAGACGGGAGGAACTGCTCGATGTCGGTCGGCCCCTGATAGTCCAGGCGGAGCGTGACCTCGGCGCCGGCGGCGAGTTCGCCGTCGAACGCCTCGCCCGAGGCGGTGTCGATGGCGGCGATGAGCGGGAGGGTCGCGACGACCGCACCGTTGGCGTCCGTGAGCGCGATGCGCTCGATGGAGAGGCCGAGCGCCTTGGCGTCGCCGTTGTTCACGAGCTTGATCGTGATCTGCGCCTGCTCACAGTTGAGCGGGCCGCCGCAGTTGGACTCGTCGCCGTCCTCGCTGGGCTCGCACGCGGCGAAGTCGGCGTCGCGGCTCGAGCTGGGCTCGTCCGAGCTCCCGCCCGGCTCGCTGTAGCCGTCGTCGGGGCAGTCGAGGTAGTTGCCCAGGTGGCCGCCCACGAAGATCGCCTCGATCGCGGGCTGGTTGTCTCCGCCGACCTCCCAGCCAGGAGGCGCCGTCGGATCGGTCTCACCGCCGCCGGGGAACAGGCACGCCGTGGTCATCGACGCCATCGCGCAGATCGCGAAGCCCGCTATCGCTCTCTTCATCGTTCTCTTCGTCATGCTCTTCATCGTCTGACTCCTATCGTCGTTCATTACAGTGTGTTCAAGAATTCGAGCAGGTCGTCGCGCTCACCTTCGGTGAGCTCGGCGCCGGCCGGGTGCCCGTCGTCGAGGAGGTCCTCGAGGGTCGGGGCGCTCAGGTCATGCAGGTAGGGGCCGCCGCTGGAGATGCCGAGCAAGCTCGGCACCCGGTACGAGCCGGTCCCACGCATGGGAGAGTTCGAGACGAGCGGGTCGCTCGTGAGCGAGGCCGCGTCGATGAGGCCACCGCTGTAGCCGCGCGCGGGGTCGTGGCAGCCGGAGCACAGCTGCCCGAAGACCTCTTCCCCGCGAGAGGAGGAGGCGGGCGCGGTCTCGGGCGCCTCGAGCGACATCACGAACATCGCCAGCGCCCAGGGGAGCGCACGGTCGGGGCGGACCTCGAAGGCGTGGTTGATGATGTACTGGGTCTCGAAGCGGACCGCGGCGCTCGCAGGGGTCGCCACGCGGACGACGCCGCTGGCGTTGAAGTGCGACTGCTCGGAGGCGCCCCAGAGGTTCGGGATCGCGGTGGCGTCGGTGATGCCGTCGTCGGTGACGTCGACGCGGCCAGGGCCCCAGGCGTCGAAGGGGGCTGCGTCGAGGCCGCGCGCGTTCATGTAGAGCGCGCGGGCCATCCCGAGGTCGACGTCGAGGTCTGCGTGGCCGGGCTCACCCTGGGCGCCGTGGCACAGGCCGCACGTGATGCCGACCTTGGCGCGCCCTCTCGGGTCCATGTAGCGCACGAACCCGCGCAGCGAGCCGTCCTCCTGGCGTGTCAGCCCGACGTCGTCCCACACCTGAGGGTTCGCGACGACCCACTCGAGGTAGGCGTCGCGGCGCATCGGCATCGACCAGAAGACACGCTCCCCGAGCGCGAGCCACTCCTCGCGGCTCTCCGGGCGCTCGGCCATGACCGGCGTCCCCTCGAACTCAACCTCGAGCGGGCCGTGGACAGGCGCGACCATCACGTCGAGCACGGGCAGCAGGTCCCAGCCGCCGCGCTCCAGGCCGTAGTTGTCGAGCAGCTTCTTGGCGTACGGGAGCTCAGGGCGCCAGAGCGTCTCCTCGAGGCGGTCGCGCCTCCAGGCGCGGTCGCTCAGGAAGTCGTCGGTGTGCGACTCCATCCAGGCGAGCGTCTCGGTGGGCTCGGGCGCCACCGGCTCGACCTCTCCGCCACACCCCAGGAGGGTCGACGTGATGGCGAACGCCATGAGGATCCTCGTGTTCATGGCTCATTACTGTTGCACAGCACGATCCACCCGACGAGCCCACACACCAAACCAAACAAAAACAAACAAAAACAACAACTTAAGACACCACAAACACATGCACCCCCCAGTTAGAGTAGGCGCTGGCCTCAGTTTTTTGAGTCCCGCGTGAGGAGAGGCTCAGAAATGCTCGTCGCGCTCGGGTGAGGCGGGCAGCTGCGCTGGGGCCGCCTCGGCGTCGCCGGGCCAACCGAAGGAGTAGCCGAAGGAGACGGCGTCGGCGGTGACTGAGAAGCGAACCCGCGCCCAGTGCTCGCGCCGGAGGCGAGCGTAGAAGTCGTCGTAGGCGCGGGCGTTGTGGGCCTCGGCGTCGACGTAGGCGTTGGCGATGTTGCCGACGTAGAAGCCAGCGAAGAGGGTCGCGGAGACGACGCCGAGCGGGATCGAGTCGAGCTCCGCGAAGGAGTAGTAGGTCGCGCCAGCGAAGGCGGCGTTGAAGACGAGCGCGATGGCGGCGTCGGACCAGCGGCCGTTGTAGGCCTGGCCGGCGCCAGGGAGCACCGCGCTCAGGCCCGCGGCGAGGCCGGGGCTTCGCAGCGAGATCCCTCTGCGGTCCGGGTGCGCGTGCAGGTCACGCAGCGTGATGGCGTGGGCGCGCAGGTCGGGGTCGTCGAACGCGTCCGGGTCGTAGGCGGGGGCCTGTCTCTTATACACATCTGACGCTGCCGACGATCTACTCTGTGTAGATC
>CAJXPN010000032.1 GCA_913058025.1 uncultured Myxococcales bacterium
CCAGTACATGAGGATGAAGACGCCGACGCTGCCCACGCACCTCGAGCGCCTGGCGACGTACTGGGAGCGCTCCGACGATCGGGCGAGAGCAGCGACGCTCTGGCTCGCGTCGGCGCAGCGTCGCCAGGATCGAGGGGAGTTCGAGCGGTTGTCCGAGGCGACGGCTCGTGCGCTCGCGCTGGTGGGTGGTCTGGACGCTCGCCACGCCGAGCGCGCGAGAATCGAGGCGAGGGCGCACGCGCTGATGGCGGCGTCGCTGTCTCGACGAGGTGAGCTCGCGTTGGCGGCGACGCGCGCCGATCGGGCCGTGGAGCTGTGCGACGAGCACGATCTCTTCCAGGAACGAGGGCTCGCGCTCATCGAGCGTGCAGCGCTCGCGTACGTGCGCGGGGGGTTCGAGGAGGCGCTCGACGACTTCCGCGACGCGCTGGGCGCGCTGCACGCGAGCGCGCCCTATGGGTACAGCCACGCGAGGTGCGAGGTCGCCGTGGACAAGGTGCTCGAGGCATCCGGGCGCACCGAGGAGCGGCTCGCGTGGCTCGAGCAGCTCCTCGATCACCCCCACCCGGCGAGGCCGGCGTGGGCTACGGGGACGCTGTACGCGTCGTTGGCGGAGGTGAGGGCGAAGGAGGGCAGGGCGGAGGAGGCGCTCGAGCTGACGTCACGCTCACTGGCGCTGTCGCGTGAGGGCGGAGGTCGAAGGATCGAAGCGATCGCCCTGGCGTACGCGTCACAGACGCTCGGCCACATCGACGCACGGGGCGCGCTCGCGCACGCGCTCAACGCGCGGCGGCTGATTCGTGGGTTCGACGAGATGCTCTACCACTCGTGCGGCGCGAGGGCGCTGCTCTACGCGGTGCGTACGCGTGAGCTCGAGCTCGCGAGGGATCTGTCGGAGGAGGCGCTCGGCTACTTCACGCCGGAGAGGACGCCGGTGCATTGGGTGTGCGCGGTGTTCTGGTGGGCGGCGGCGCGCGCGCTCGAGGGTGGCCCGCCAGGTGACGACGTGATCGACCGGGTGGAGCAGGCGGCGGGGATCGTGAAGGAGAGGGGGCTCAGGTTTCATGAGCTGGGGGACGCCGCGAGCGACCTCGTCGAGGTGAGCGTCGAGCGGGGCTGGAGGCGCGTGGCGAGGGCCGCGCGAGTGGTCGTGGTGACACAACGCGGTGAGGGCTGAGGCCGGCCGCAACCAATTCGGGGTTGAAGTCCCGAGCGACTGTCTGATAAAGCACACATCGCTAGGCGCCTGACGCGCCGAACACCGCATGTGATGCGGGTGACCGAGGGTCCGACGAGGCCATTGGATGAGGAGTTGAGCTGATGGGCTTTTGGGAGCCGCTGTTCTTCTGGATATTCGCGATCGGAGCTGTGACTTCGTCCGCGATGGTCGTGCTGTGGAGAAATCCTCTCTACAGCGCGCTTTTCCTGATTTTGGATTTTTTCTTCTTCGCAGGCCTGTATGTGCTCCTCTCGGCGCACTTCATGGCGGTGACGCAGATCCTGGTGTACACCGGCGCCATCATGGTGCTGTTCCTGTTCATCATCATGCTGCTGAACCTGAAGGACGATGAGCTCGGCGAGTTCGAGTTCAGGCTGCACCACGCGGTGGCTGCAGTGTCTGTCATTGCGTTGTTTGCCATCATCGTGTCTGCGTTGTTGCCGACCCAGCGCAGCGAGCAGCTGCTCGGTCAGGTCGAAAACGGCCGCGCGCAGGCACAGGAGGCGCTTCGAGGTGAGGAGACCGCGTTCTCATCGAAGAGGACGCGTCTCGAAGGCATCGAGGACAAGTCGAGGCGAGTCGATGAACTCGCGAAGCTCGAGGCGACACGCCCCAGGCTGCGCGTGGCGACCCCCGCAGGCGTCAAGCCCGAGGGGGCGAGCGAGCTCACCTCGAAGGAGTGCGCCACAGTGAGGTCGGTCGACGGCGTCCCCGGGCTCTTCCAGGACATGAACGAGGAAGGGTTGGACACGTGCTATCAGGCACGCGTGCGCCGCTGGGTGTCAAAGGACCCAAGCAAGCGCATGGACCCGGCGCAGGGCAAGTACCGCCGCTTCGATCCGAGTAAGCCGGTGGTTATCCCGCCGAGGATCTCGGGTGAGGGTCTGACGACCGAGCGCGGCACGATCCGTGCGGGCAAGCCCGCGGGCTTCGGCACGGTCCAGCCTCTG
The DNA here is from genome assembly GCA_913058025.1 of uncultured Myxococcales bacterium. GTDB lineage: Bacteria > Myxococcota_A > Bradymonadia > Bradymonadales > Bradymonadaceae > CAJXPN01. The sequence continues at coordinate 2,170 of CAJXPN010000032.1, forward strand.
AGCGTGTTGCTCATCAACCGCTTCGTCGTGCCCTTCGAGTTGACCGCCCTGTTGCTACTGGGCGCGATCGTAGGCGCCGTGATCATCGCCAAGAGGCGCCTGTAAAGAGCGCTCCCCGTGAGTAAGTGAGACGCGAACCATGATGTTTGAGCCCACACTGTTCCACTACCTGACGCTCGCGGCGATGACCTTCTGCATCGGCGTGTTCGGCGTCCTGGTCAGGAGGAACGCCATCACTCTGTTCATGTGCATCGAGCTCATGCTCAACTCGGTCAACCTGACGTTCATTACGTTCAGCAAGTACCGGGTCGACATGGACGGCCACATCTTCAGTTTCTTCGTGATGGCGGTCGCGGCGGCCGAGGCTGCCGTAGGACTCGCGATCATCCTCCACGTCTTCAGGCACAAGCGGTCTGTGAACGTGGATGAGGCCAACCGCCTCAAGCTCTGATCTTAGAACACATGGCCGCCTGGTCGACCCTCGAGGGTCGGCGGCGTCCCTGGCAACCGCACGATGTTGTGAGCCGACATGCTTTATACTGATCAGTTTTACTACCTGGGTTTGATCGCGCTGATGCCGTTGATCGGCGCGCTGATCAACGGCTTGATCGGAGCGAAACTGCCCCGCAAGCTCGTGGACGTGATCGCGTGCTCTTCGATCGGGCTCTCGTTCATGTTCTCCTTGATATCGATCAAGGCGCTCGTGGACAACGCCGCGCATATCGGCGACGAGACGATCTACGGGCACCTGAGCTACACGGCGTACCAGTGGATCTACGCGGGCGACTTCGGGGTGGACATCGCGTTCATGCTGGACCCGCTCACGTCGATGATGCTGCTGCTGATCACGGGCATCGGGTTCCTGATCCACCTGTATTCGGTGGGTTACATGTCCGAGGAGCCCGCCAAGTGGCGCTACTTCTCGTACCTGAACCTGTTCTGCTTCTCGATGCTGCTGCTCGTGCTGGGCAAGAACATGCTCGTCACGTTCATCGGTTGGGAGGGAGTGGGCGCGTGCTCATACCTGCTCATCGGCTTCTGGTACACCGACGACGCGAAGGCGGCGGCCGGGCAGAAGGCGTTCATCGTCAACCGCGTGGGCGACTTCGCGTTCCTGGTCGGGATGTTCATCCTGTTCTACGAGACGGGCACGGTCGACTACGTCGCGCTCAAGGAGATCGCCACGGACGCAGCGAGCATGGCTTCGATCGCACCGATCGCCGGCGTCGCCTCCATCCTGATCTTCATCGGTTGCACGGGTAAGTCCGCGCAGATCCCGCTCTTCGTCTGGCTCCCTGACGCGATGGCAGGCCCGACGCCAGTCTCCGCGCTCATCCACGCCGCGACGATGGTGACCTCGGGTGTCTTCCTGCTCAGCCGAATGAACTGGCTGCTGACGATCTCGCCCGAGGCGATGATGGTCGTGGCGATCATCGGCGCGCTGACCGCGTTCTTCGGGGCGACGATGGCGCTGGTCCAGAACGACATCAAGGGCGTGCTCGCGTACTCGACCGTCTCACAGCTCGGCTACATGTTCCTCGCCGTGGGTGTGGGCAGCTTCACCGGCGCGCTCTTCCACGTCATGACGCACGCGTTCTTCAAGGCGCTGCTCTTCCTCGGGTCTGGCAGCGTCATCCACTCGGTGCACACTCAGGACATTCGTGAGATGGGTGGCCTGCGCAAGGTGATGCCATGGACGGCGGGGACGTTCCTCGTCGGCTGCATGGCCATCTCGGGCTTCCCGTTGATGAGTGGCTTCTTCTCGAAGGACCTCATCTTGTGGAGCGCGTTCTCGAACGTGCACGTGCTCAACATCAAGGGCGTGCTCGAGCAGAACATCGGAGTCATCGACCTGCTCACGAACACGCCGGCTCCCGCGATCACCGCGGGCGGCGCCGTCGACGTGAACGTGCTCGCGCTCGTGGTCGGGTCTGGCGTGGGCGTCCTCGGTGTGATCACCGCGGGCCTGACCGCGTTCTACATGTTCCGCCTCTACTTCATGACCTTCGAGGGTGAGTACCGTGGCGACGAGGAGACCTTGTCGCACGCACACGAGTCGCCCCCCACCATGGTGATTCCGCTGGCGGTCCTCGCCTTCCTCGCTGCCTTCGGTGGTTTGACGGGTTGGCCGCACTTCATCGTGCATTGGCTCCACCTCCCCGAGGGTCTGCTCTTCTTCGAGCACTGGTACGAGGAGATCTTCCAGACCTCCAATCAGTTCCGCATCGTGGGTCGCTTCGGAGCCAAGCCGTACGTCTACGAGGCGATCGCCACGGCGATCAGCGTGGGCGTGGGCCTGACTGGCATCTTCTTCGCGCACAGGTTCTATCTGGTCCAGCCAGAGGTGCCCGGGCGCGTGAAGGCGAAGTTCGAGAAGCTCCACCAGGTCCTCACGGACAAGTACTACGTGGACGAGGGGTACGACCTCGCGTTCGTGAAGAGCTCGATCAAGGCTGGCGAGGGTCTGACGTTCTTCGACAAGAACATCCTGGACGGCGGCCTGGTCAACGGTGCTGCGCAGATCATGGTGTCGTGCGGAAGGATCCTGAGGAACATGCAGAGCGGAGACGTTCAGCGTTACGCGACGTACATCACGCTAGGTGTGGTGCTCTCGCTCGCGGTCCTCTACGGGTACATCAGCTGATATTGACGAGATGACGACGCTCTTGTCGCGCGCGTACGGCGTGCGGTTTTCGAGGGCGACAGGCTTTTGGGTGTGACACCGATGGCAACGATGGTCGAAATGATTGGAGCGCTCGCGCTTTTAGGCGCGCCGCTGACACAGCCGGGGCAACTCCCGTGGCTCACGCTGGTGACGTTCTCACCGCTCATCGGCGTGCTCGCGCTGCTGTTGATGCCAGGGAAGCAGGAGTCCGCGCTGCGCACGATCGCGTTGGCGTCGACGCTGCTGACGTTCGCGATCAGCATCGGGATAATGGTGTTCTTCGACGCCGGCGTGGCCACCGCGCCGGGTCCTTTCACCTTCCAGATGACTGAAGGCCCCGTGCCCTGGATCCCCACGATGGGGATACATTACGCGATGGGCATCGACGGGCTGAGCCTCTGGCTCGTCATGTTGGCGACGTTCCTGTACCCGATGGTGATCCTGTCGACGTACTCGGCGGTCAACAACCACGTCAAAGAGTACATGATCTGCCTGCTCGTGCTGCAGATGGCGATGCTTGGTGCGCTCGTGTCGCTCGACGTGTTCCTCTTCTACATCTTCTGGGAGATGATGCTCATTCCGATGTACTTCATCATCGGAATCTGGGGCGGAGAGGACCGAATCAGCGCAGCCGTGAAGTTCTTCGTGTACACGCTCGTGGGCTCGCTGCTCATGTTGATCGCCATCCTGTACGTGTACTTCAAGGCGGGCGCAGACGGCTCCTACAGCTTCCTCTTCAGCGACATGCTCAGCGTCCAGCTGAGCTACCCCGAACAGTTCTGGCTGTTCCTGGCCTTCTTCGTGGCGTTCGCCATCAAGGTCCCGCTGTTCCCGTTCCACACCTGGCTGCCGCTCGCGCACGTCCAGGCGCCCACGGCCGGTTCGGTCGTGCTCGCTGGCGTGATGCTCAAGATGGGCACCTACGGTCTGGTCCGCTACGCATTCCCGCTCTTCCCCTACGCGCTCAAGACGTTCGCCCCCTACATCGCGCTGCTCGCCGTCATCGGCATTTTGTACGGCGCGATCGTGGCGATGGTGCAACCGGACGTGAAGAAGATCGTGGCCTACTCTTCGGTCAGCCACCTCGGTTTCTGCGTGCTCGGCCTCGTGGCCATGACTCCGCAGGCGCTCGCGGGCGGCATCTTCATCATGCTCGCGCACGGCATCGCCACTGGCGGGTTGTTCCTGTGCGTCGGCATCCTCTACGAGCGACGGCACACGAAGAAGATCAAGGACTTCGGGGGCGTCGCCAAGTCGATGCCCGTGTTCTCCTTCCTCTTCATGATCATCGTGATGGCTTCGGTCGGTCTCCCTGGCCTCAACGGGTTCGTCGGTGAGTTCCTGACGCTCATTGGCGCGTCGAAGTCGAACTTCCTGTTCTTCGAGACGCCCTACGCCGCGCAGATCATCACCGACCCCGACACGGGCCTGCGTGCATGGTCCTGGGCGGAGGCGCAGCGTTTCCCGTTGCCCGACCGCATGCAGGCTGGCCCGGAGATCACCGCGATCCTGCTGACCACGTTCGCCACGCTCGGCGTCATCTTCGCCGCCGGCTACCTCCTCTGGATGTGGCGCCGCGTGATGTTCGGTCCGCTGACCAAGGACGAGAACAAGAACCTCGAGGACGTGAACGCCCGCGAGATCACCTACCTCGTGCCTATCGTCTTGATGGCGATCTTCATGGGCGTGGCGCCAGACTTCTTCCTGAGCAGGATGGAGCCCACGAACAACCAGTTCCTGAGCTACATGTCCGAGAAGGGCATCGGAGGCAGCAATGCCGTCGACGCCGACGCGACGTACGTCAAGGAGTGCGTGATCGTCGAGGACCGCGCGGGTGATGATCCCGCTCCCGGGCCAATGATTGGTGGCGCCGACGCCCCCTGACCGCTGAGCCCAGCCGCTTCAAGCCCGAGTGATGTCGCCCCGTTCGACGGGGCGCTTTGGATAAGAGAGAGAGCGAGCGATGTTGCACGCGCTGATGCAGACAGGTTTCCCCCTTCTAGGGCTCCTCACCCCCCCCTCCGGGGCTGAGTACGCTGCCCTGATCCCAGGAGCGATCGCCGCACTGGTGGCGATGCTCGTCGTTCTCGTCGACACCTTCCACAGACCTGGCACGCGTAGGGACTACCTCGCGTACATCAGCGCTGTGGGTATGGGCGTCGTCGTGCTGAGTTGCTGGGCCTTGTGGGACTCGACGATCGATCGTCCGGTCTTCCACGGCATGCTCTACCTCGACAAGTTCGGGCTGTTCTTCGCCGCGCTCGCCGCGGCCGCTGGTGGCCTGGCGTTGCTTCAGGTGCCTGCGTACATGAACTTCCAGCGGATGGACCGCGGTGAGTTCTACATGCTGGTGCTGTTCAGCGTGTCGGGCGCCATCTTCATGGCGAACGCTGCGGACCTTCTGACGGTCTTCATCGCGCTCGAGCTGATGTCGATCCCGGTGTACTGCCTCGCGGGCTACATGCGCCGCGACGGACGTGGCGCCGAGGCGGCCATGAAGTACTTCGTGCTCGGCGCGTTCTCCGCGGGCCTCATGCTCTACGGCATGGCCCTCATCTACGGTGTGACCGGCACGACGAACCTCGAATACATCGGCATCAACCTGTCTCGCGTGATCGAGACCGGGGCCGTCGAGACCGGCTTCGGGATGATCGTCCTGGGCGTGCTGCTCGTGCTCAGCGGCTTCGCCTTCAAGATCGCCGCGGTCCCGTTCCACATCTGGACCCCCGACGTCTACACGGGCAGCCCATCTCCTGGGGTCGGCTTCATGTCGACGGTGGTCAAGGCCGGCGCGTTCGCGGCGATGCTGCGCGTGCTCTTCGTGGCCTTCGAGGACCCGATGCTCCGAGGTGGCTTCTACGGCACCGGCTGGGTCGACGTCCTCTTCTTCATGTCAGCGGCTTCGATGGTTCTCGGGAACACGGTCGCGATCATGCAGGACAACATCAAGCGCATGCTCGCCTACTCGAGCATCGCGCACGCCGGCTACATCCTCCTCGGGATCGTCGCCGCGGGCGCCCGTCCCGAGTACTTCCTCTTCAACGACGCGGTCCTCTTCTACCTCGCCAGCTACACCTTCGGCACCGTGGGCGCGTTCGGCGTGCTCAGCTACCTTGGCCGCAAGGGCACCACGGTCGAGACCTACGAGGACATCGCCGGGCTCGGTCTGAAGTACCCGTTCGCGGGCCTGATGATGGGCGTGTTCATGTTCTCGAGCGCGGGCATCCCCCCGACCGCTGGCTTCGTGGGCAAGCTCTACATCTTCCGCGCAGCGGTCGACGTGGGCGTCCAGACCGGCGAGTTCGCGTTCATCGGCCTCTCCGTCCTCGCCGTGCTGACCAGCGTCGCCGGTGCGTACTACTACCTGCGCGTCCTGGTGTGCATGTACATGAAGGAGCCGACGCGTGACGACTGGGTCGAGGCCTCCGAGTCGAAGTCCGCGCGCCTCTCTCTCGGTATCTGCGCGGCGCTCACGTTGGCGCTCGGCATCTTGCCCGCGACGATGCTCGAGCTCTCTCGTGAGGGAGTGGTCGACTTCCAGGGTGTCCCCGCTTCTGTCCGAGAAGTTCAGCGCGAGGGAGGAGAGCAGCTCAAGCAGATCCGCGACGCCGCCGAGCGTTCGCGTGAGCCTGCTCCCAAGGGCGAGGTCCCTCAGGGCTGAGCTTCTGGATGACCCGATGTGCGACTGAGAAACGAGAGAGGCCCCATCGTCGACGTGACGGTGGGGCCTCTCTCGTTCCGGCCACACACGGGCATCGAGCCTGGCTCTTTGCGTTGGGGGTGACCGGGCTCGCCGAGCCCAACGCGCCCGTGGAGGTCTTCGTGGACGGCGCCAAGGTCGGCGACGCCATCGCGGATGAGAACGGCGACTGGGCCTTCGAGATCACCACTCCACTGGGTGAGGGCGACCACACCATCGAGGCCACCACCGAGCCTGGTGGCTCCTCATGTGAGGTCACCATCGGCGTCGACGCCCGCGACCCCGCGGGCAACTCCTCGACCGACACGCGCACCGTCACCATCGGCGACGGCGAGCCTGGCGGTGAGTTCGACCAGTTCGCGTTGAGCGGCGGCTGCACCGGCTGCTCCTCGGCACCCGGCGTCCCCGCTGACGCCAGCCTCCTGCTCCTCGGTGTCGGCCTCTTCGGCTGGCGCCGCCGCAGGCGCGCTGCCTGACTCGAACGCTTCCAGGCGTCGCCCATGAGCGGCGAGCTTCCCGATCGGGAAGCTCGCCGCTTTTTCATGCCCCCATCATGTGCGTAGTATCACGAGTGTGACCCCTCGAACCGACATGGAACAGACCAATGAACCCACCTAGAAACCCGATCGTCGCGTTCATATCGAAGCTCGACCTGCGCTTCCTGCTGCCCGTATCGCTCCTGCTGGCGCTCGCGCCTTTCGCTCCTGAGCCGCACCTCCTCGAGAAGTTGAGGATGCTCTCCGAGGGGACGCTGAGCCTGCCGATCGACATCTTCGACCTGCTCATGCACGGCTCGGGGCTCGTCCTCACGGCGACGCGGCTCGTCATCGGCGGCGAACCCGAGGTGGAAGCACAGGACGGCACCTGAACGCTACGCGGCAGGTCAAAGGCGCGGATCCCTCCCCTTCGTGACGATTCGTTCACGCCCGGCGCGTGCCCGATCGCTCAGAACCCATCCATCTCGGGCAGGGGCACGAGCTTGTTCTCACCGTCCACGCAGACCATCTCGATCTCCCCGGTGACGAGCGCGTGCTCCTCGCCCTCCCGCCACACCTCGTGGTGAAACAGCGCGCGCCAGGGGCTCGTGCGCTCACCGAGCGTGCGGATCTCGAGCGTGTCGCCCAACCCCGCGCTCTTGCGGTACGTGAGCCCGGCTCGGTAGACCACGAAGCCCGTGTCCTCTTTGTAGTAGAGGCGAACGAGCTCCTCCGGCCCGAGCATGTGCTCGCGCGCGCGCTCGAAGTACTTCAGGTAGTTCGCGTGGTAGACCGCGCCCGAGAGGTCGGTGTCCTCGTAGTAGATCTGGACGTGGTGGACGTGGACGCCAGGCTCGTCCGCCCTCACTCCTCGTCTCCCATCCGCTCGAGCAGGCCCTCGGAGGTGTACGAGGGCTTGCGCTCGAAGTCGTGCGTGGCGTCGATGAAACGCACCGTGCCCGAACGCGAACGCATGACCATCGAGTGGGTCTCGCAGCCGCCCTTCACGAAGCGCACGCCGCGAAGCATGTCGCCCGTTGTGACGCCGGTCGCCGCGAACAGGACCTCTTCGCCCGCGAGGTCCCCCATCTGGAGGACGCGGTGGACGTCGTCGGTGCCCATGAGGCGTCGCGCGCGCTCGACCTGGGAGTCCTCCTTGAAGTGGAGCTGCCCCTGGATGTCGCCGCCCATACACCGCATCGCCGCCGCGGCCAGGACGCCCTCGGGCGCGCCGCCGACGCCGAACAGGATGTCGATGCCCGTGGACTCGTTGCACGTCGCGATCGCCGCCTGGACGTCGCCGTCGGTGATGAGGCGGATGCGCACACCGAGCGCGCGGATCTCGGCCATGAGCTCGTGGTGGCGAGGGCGATCGAGCACGATCGCGGTCAGCTCACGCGGCTTCACGCCCTTGGCCCTGGCCAACCTGCGCAGGTTCTCCGTGGCGCCCGCGGCCAGATCGATCACGCCGCGGCCCACCGGCCCCACCGCGACCTTGTCCATGTAGATGTCGGGCGCGTGCAGGAACCCACCCTCGGGCGCCATCGCGATGACGGAGAGCGCGCCGGGGAAGCCGTACGCGCACAGGCTCGTCCCCTCGAGAGGATCGAGCGCCAGGTCCATCTTCGGATCGTCCTCGTCCCTGCGGCCGACCTCCTCGCCGATGAAGAGCATCGGCGCCTCGTCGCGCTCACCCTCTCCGATACGCACCGTGCCGTGGATCTCGAGCGCGTCGAACGCCGCGCGCATCGCGCCCACGGCCTGCTGGTCGCTCAGGTGGGAATCTCCCATGCCCATCGTCTTGGCCGACGCGATCGCGGCAGCCTCGGTGACGCGCACGAGGTCGAGCGCGAGGTTACGGTCCATCATACAATCCGCTCCGAGTGCGTTTAGGATGTCGACCGGCGAGCCCTCGGCGCGCCGGATCACCGCGCGAGACAACCGCAAGCCCCACGGCGTGTCAAGTCTCTGGGTTCGGCCACCTGGAGGAGCCTCCACCCGCTCGCACCGACCTGATCCCCGTGATAGAACGGTGGGCCGCGCGTGGAGTCGCCACGCGGCTGGCTCATACGACCCACCCACTCGTTCCACTGATGCCGATGCAAACGCGCGCACCAGGAGAGACCACCCCCGAAGTCACCTCGAGCTCGAACCAGTTCGGCACCTTCGGTGGCGTCTTCACGCCCTCCATCCTGACCATCCTCGGCGTGGTCATGTTCATGCGGACCGGCTACGTCACCGGCGTCGCTGGCATCGGCGCGGCCATCGCCGTCCTGCTGATCTCCAAGATGATCACGCTGCTGACCGGCCTGTCCATCTCCGCCATCTCCACGAACACACGCGTCCAGGGCGGCGGCGCGTACTTCCTCATCTCGCGCTCGCTGGGCCCCGAGTTCGGCGCCTCCATCGGCCTCGCGCTCTTCCTCGCGCAGGCGCTCTCGGTCCCCTTCTACATCCTCGGCTTCGTCGAGGCGCTCACCACCACGAGCCCTCACCTGGCCGGCGAATTCACGATGATCGGCCTCATCATCACGACCTTCCTCTTCGCGCTCAACTACGTCGGCTCCGGCTGGGCCATCCGCGCCCAGTACCTCATCCTGGGCGTCCTCGTCGCCTCCATCATCGCGTTCATGGGCGGCGGCATCCTCGCCTTCGACCCCGAGATCGCGCGCGCCAACTGGGCGCCCGCCTTCGAGCAGAACTCAGAGTCCTTCTGGACCATCTTCGCCGTCTTCTTCCCCGCCGTGACCGGCATCATGGCCGGCGTGAACATGTCCGGCGACCTCAAGGAGCCCGCGCACTCGATCCCCCGCGGCACGCTCGCCGCCATCGGCGTCGGCGCCTTCGTCTACCTCGCACAGACCGTCATCATGGCCGGCGCGCTGCCTCGCCAGGCCCTCATCGACCGGCCCTACGAAACGCTCCTCGACGCCGCGCTCTTCGACGCCGGCTGGCTCGTCATCGCTGGCGTCTACGCCGCCACGCTCTCCAGCGCCATCGGCTCCATGATGGGCGCGCCGCGCATCCTCCAGGCGCTCGCCCGCGACCGCATCTTCTCACCGCTCGAGCCCTTCGCTCAGGGCACCGAGCATGGCGACGAGCCACGCAACGGCCTCTGGCTCACCTTCGCCATGACCGCCGCCGTCCTCGTCTTCGCCGGCAACGGCTCGGGCGGCGGCGCGCTCAACGCCGTCGCCAACGTCCTCACCATGTTCTTCCTGTTCACCTACGGGATGACCAACGTCGCCGCCGCCATCGAAATCCTGAGCCGCAACCCCTCGTTCCGACCCAGGTTCCGCTACTTCCACTGGTCCACGGCCCTGCTCGGCGGCATCGGCTGCTTCGGCGCCGCGTTCCTCATCAACCCCGTCGCCGCCGCCGCCGCCGCCGCCGTCATCGTCATCATCTTCCTCTACGTCTCCCGGCGAGTCCTCGAGACCACCTTCGGCGACGCACGCCGCGGCTTCGTCTACGAGCGCGTCCGCCAGAACCTCCTGCGCCTCGACGCGCTCACCTCCGACGCCAAGAACTGGCGCCCCACCACGCTCGTCCTCTCCGGCAACCCGAACAGCCGCGCCACCCTCACCCGCTACGCCGGCTGGCTCGCCGGCGGCTCCGGCCTCGTCACCCTCGCGCGCGTCGTCGAGGGCGACCTCCACGGCGACGGCATCGCGCTGCGCGACGAGCTCACGCGCGACCTGCGCGACTACATCGCCAGCGAGAAGCTCTCCGCCTTCCCCGAGGTCCACGTCTCCCCCAACTTCGAGGAGGGCTTCGCAGGGCTCCTTCAGTCCCACTCCATCGGACCCATCAAGCCCAACCTCCTGCTCCTCGGTTGGCCCAACGCCCCCGAGCGCGCCGCGTGGTTCGCTCAGCACCTTCGCCTCTCCGAGCGCCTCGGCCTCTCACAGGTCGTCCTCTTCGACCGAGGCCTCCCGCCCAAGCCCGACCGCGGGAACCCACCCCAGTCTCGTCGCATCGACGTCTGGTGGCGAGGGCTCCACAACGGCTCCCTCATGATCATCCTCGCCCACCTCCTCACCGGCAACTGGTCCTGGTCCGGCGCCACCATCCGCCTCCTCCACCTCGCCAGATCCGACGAGGACCTCGACGCCCTCCAGACCCGCCTCGAGCACATCATCAAGAACGGCCGCTTCCACGCCGAGATCGTCATCATCGACGACGACGCCCCCTTCAAGCAGGTCCTCACCACGCACTCCGCCGACGCCGAGGTCGTCTTCCTCGGGTTCACGCCCCCCGACGACGACTCCCTCGCCTCCGACTTCCACTCCCTCTACTCCGACCTCGCCAGCGACCTCCCCACCACGCTCCTCATCTCCTCCACCGGCGACGCCGACCTCGAGTCCTGAGCCCTACACCTCCCCCGGCTCGCTCAGCCCTGTCTCTTATACACATCTGACGCTGCCGAC
>CAJXPN010000033.1 GCA_913058025.1 uncultured Myxococcales bacterium
CGAGATTTCTGCCTGTCTCGTGGGCTCGGAGATGTGTATAAGAGACAGGTTCGAGATCTTCCATCGTGTCTGCCTCGCGTCGGGGACAAGGTGGGCGCGACCGGAGGGCGCGCGGGCGGACATGGTGGCGCACGGCGGCGCCCACGCCAAGAGGGTTCTGGAGAGCCCGCGCGCCGCGCGGTGCGCTCGGTGCATCCCACCACGTGGAACACGGGAGGAGGTGCCGGATGCCGAAGGTGAGGTTCGAGGGAGCGGAGTACGACGTCGAGGAGGGGGAGCGGCTGCGTGACGCGCTGCGGAGCCGAGGCGCGCAGCCGCACAACGGCGAGTCCAGGTGGTTCAACTGCAAGGGCTTCGGGACGTGCGGGACGTGCGCGGTGCGGGTGGTCTCGGGAGACGCCGGGCCGATGACAGGACGAGAACGCTGGCGGCTGGGGTTCCCACCGCACGAGCGCGTCGAGGGGATGAGGCTGGCGTGCCAGGTGCGCGTGCGAGGCGACCTCGAGCTCGAGAAGCACCCGGGCTTCTGGGGGCACCTGACCGACGAAGGCGCGCGCGGCGAGCAACCAATCGCGCCCGCGGACATACCCGTAGAGCCGACGGAGACACCATGAACGCGAACGAGGAGCACACGATGAGCACGAGGAAGACGAGGAGCCTGATGGTAGCCGCGGTGGCGCTGGCGGCGCTGACGTGGGGGTGCCAGTCCAACGGCGAGGAGCGCGCGGACGCGACGGGGACGGAGTCGGAGGCGAGCTCGCCCGAGAGCCAGCCCGCGTCGGGCCAGCCGCTGGTGACGCCGGCCGGGCCGGGTCAGGCCGAGGCGACGTTCGCGGGCGGCTGCTTCTGGTGCATGGAGGGGCCGTTCGAGAAGCTCGAGGGGGTCGTCGAGGTGTACTCGGGGTACACGGGCGGGACGGAGAAGAACCCGACCTACAGGCAGGTCTCGAGCGGCCAGACGAGCCACGTCGAGGCGGTGCGCGTGATCTACGACCCGGACAAGATCGGCTACGAGGAGCTGATGCAGCGCTACTGGCGCACGCTCGATCCGACCGACGGCGGCGGCCAGTTCGCCGACCGCGGGCCCCACTACAGGCCGGTCATCTACTTCCACGACGACGACCAGAAGCGGATCGCGCAGCGGTCCAAGACCGCGCTCGACGAGAGCAAGAAGTTCGACAAGCCGATCGTCGTGCCGCTCGAGCCGGTGGGCGCGTTCTGGGTGGCGGAGGACAACCACCAGAACTATTACAAGACGAACTCGATGCACTACAACGCGTATCGAGAAGGGTCTGGCCGTGGGCCGTTCCTCCGCAAGGTGTGGGGCAACGACTGAGGCCAGCAGGACGCACGGGAGAGCAGATGAGCGGGATCATGAGGGCGCGTGAGCGGGTCGCGAGGAAGGCGCTGTGGGAGGTGGCGAGCCGAGTGATCGGCGCGCCGAGGCCAGCGCTCAGGCTCGCGTTCGGCGCGCCGCCGCGGAACACGCGCGGCGCGCAGCTCGACTACCAGACGCACGCGATGATCCAGCTCATCGACGGGACCGGCCAGCCGGGGCTCCACGAGCTCGGTGAGGAGGACGCGCGCGGGCTCTACGAGGAGTTCTGCATCATGACCGACGTGCGCCCGCCCGAGGGCGTCCTGCGCGAGTCGCGCCACGCGGTCGGCCCGGGCGGGGTGATCCCGCTCAGGATCTACCGCTCCGATGCGCAGGCCGAGGACGCGCCGTGCGTGGTCTTCTACCACGGCGGCGGCGGCGTGATCGGCTCGACGGCGGCCTACGAGGGCGTCTGCGCCGAGCTCGCTCGCCTCACGGGCGCGGTGGTCGTGTCGGTCGAGTACAGGCTCGCGCCCGAGCACGCGTTCCCCGCCGGGATCGAGGACGCGGTCGCGTCGTTCCGCCACGTCCACGCCCGCGCCGCCGAGCTCGGGATCGACCGCGACAGGATCGCGCTGGCGGGCGACTCCGCGGGCGGGAACCTCTGCGCGGTCGTGTGCCAGGAGCAGATCCTGTCGGGCGGCCCGCTGCCCGCGCTCCAGGTCCTCATCTACCCGGTCCTCGACGCGGCGAAGACGAGCGCCTCGCGAGAGGCGCTCGCGCACGGGTTCCTGCTCGAGCGGGACCTCATCGACTACTTCTCCGACCGCTACTTCGGGGTCGTGGACCGCGCAGACCCGCTGGCATCGCCGAGCTACTTCGAGAGGCTCGGCGAGATGCCGACGACGCTCGTGCACACGGCCGGCTTCGACCCGCTGCGCGACGAGGGGGAGGACTACGCCAGCGCGCTCGAGGCCGCGGGCGCGCGCGTGCTGAGGCGCGAGGCGCCCGGGCTCGTGCACGGCTGGTGGTCTCACTCCGGCACGATCGACGCGGCGAGGCGCGCGCTCGAGGACACGGCCACGGAGATCAGGCGCGTGCTCGCTTGACGCTCACCGGGCCACCTCCGCATAATCCGTCTACCCCGCACATCCACTCTCCATCCGTGTATCTATATGAATACACGGCGAAGGATCAGTACACTTGGACGAGAGCAGAGATCTCGACGAATTCATCGGTTCACACCTCCTGAGCGACGAGGCTGCGGCGCACTTGCGCGCGCTCGCGAAGGGGTGGGGTGAGCGCTCAAGAGCCTCAGAACGCGCCGAGGTCGGCCGCCTCAACATGGTGTTCGACGAGGACACTGGCTCCCTCGAGCCCGTGGACATCCAGCGCCCCGTGACGCTCGAGTCGATCGAGGACGCCACCCCCAGGGGCGACGTCTTCACCCGCGAGGGGGCGCGCTACGAGCTCATGGGCCTGCTCGGCCGCGGCGGCATGGGCGAGGTGTGGAGGGTGCGCGACCGCGACCTCAACCGCACGCTCGCGATGAAGATCGTGCGCTGGGAGCTCGCGCAGAACGACCGCATCGTCGCGCGCTTCGTCGAGGAGGCGCAGACGTGCGCCCAGCTCCAACACCCTGGGATCGTTCCTGTCTTCGAGATCGGGAGGCTGCCGGACTCGCGCCTCTACTTCACCATGGAGGAGATCCGAGGGCAGAACCTGCGCGACCTCATCGACGAGCTGCACGAGCAGAGCGCGGCGCTTGGCCACTGGGTCGAGCCGGGCGCGAAGTGGACGCTCCGTGGCCTCGTACGAGCGTTCGCGCGCGCGTGCTCGGCGGTGGCGTTCGCGCACGCTCGCGGCGTGATCCACAGGGACCTCAAGCCCGCGAACATCATGATCGGCGACGACGGCAGCGTGCTCGTGGTCGACTGGGGCATCTCCAAGATCGTCGGGAGGCCGGACCTGGCCGCCGACATCGGCGAGCTCGAGCCCGTGGTGACCAAGCGCGCGACCTCGGGCGAGGTGCTCACGCGCCCCGGCGCGATCACGGGCACGCCGAACTACATGGCGCCCGAGCAGGTGATGGGCGAGGTCGGAGACGTCCAGGTCAAGGCGGACGTGTACGCGCTCGGCGGCGTCCTCTACAAGCTGCTGACCGGCGCGCCGCCCTACGGCTACACGAACCCGATGGCGATCTTCCTTCGGATCTCGAAGGGCGCCCCAGCCTCGCCCATCGAGCAGACCGACCTGCCGCTGCCCTCCGGGCTCGTGGCGATCTGCCAGAAGGCGATGTCCCACGACGTGTCGGGCCGCTACGCGGACGCCGGAGAGCTCGCCGAGGCGCTCTACGGTTGGCTCGAGGGCGTCCAGCGCAGAGAGCGCGCGCTCGAGGTCGTCGCGGAGGCGCGCGAGCTCGACGCGAGCGCGTCCGAGCTGCGCGCCCAGGCGCGCGCGCTCCAGGCGCAGGCCGCGCGCGCGCTCCAGACGGTGCCGCCGTTCGCCGGCGAGGAGGCGAAGTACGAGGGCTGGAGGCTGGGCGACGAGGCGATCGAGCGACGCCGCGAGGCCTCACTCGTCGCGCTCGAGACCGAGCAACGCCTCGAGTCGGCGCTCCGTATCGCGCCGGACCTGAGCGAGGCGATCGAGGCGCTCGCGATGCACCACCGCGAGCTCCACGAGCTCGACGAGGCCGACGCCGACGCCGACGCCGCCGCCACACACGAGGCCAAGCTCCGCACACACCTCGCCTCGCTCTCCGCTGCCAACCCGATGCGCAGGTCCCACGAGCGCTACCTCGAAGGGACCGGCGCGCTCTCGCTCGAGGCCGACGCGCCCGGCGCGCGCGCCACGATCAGCCGCTACGAGCGGGTGCACAGGCGCCTGATCGCCGGTGAGCCGATCGACCTGGGCGAGGCGCCCGTGCGCGACCACGCGCTCGCGCCCGGGAGCTACGTCGTCGAGCTGAGCGCGCCGGGGAAGCACACCACGCGCTACCCCGTACACATCGAGCGGCAGCGGACCTGGGATACGACCCGCCCCGGCGAGCAGGCCGCGGCGAAGGTGCGCCTGCCCGACGAGGGCGAGCTCGGCGAGAACGAGGTCTTCGTCCCCGCCGGCTGGTTCGTCGCCGGCGGTGAGCCCACGACCGCCGGGGGCTTCGACTCCAGGCGCTACTGGTGCGACGACTTCGCGGTCCAGCGGTTCCCGGTGACCAACGCCGAGTTCCTCGTCTTCCTCAACGAACTCATCGACTCGGACCAGGAGGAGGTCGCGCTCCAGATCGCGCCGCGTGAGCGCGCCGCGGGCGCGGGCGAGCAAGGCTCGATGCTCTACGAGCGCGACGGCGACGGGCGCTTCACGCTCCACGCCGACGCCGCCCGACGCGGCCGCGCCGTCGACCCCGACTGGCCCGCGACCAACATCGACTGGCACGGCGCCTACGCCTACGCCCAGTGGTTCGCCGAGCGCACCGGGCAGCCCTGGCGGCTGCCCACCGAGTGGGAGTGGGAGAAGGCCGCGCGCGGCGTCGACGGCCGCGCGTTCCCCTGGGGCCAGACCCATGACCCGTCCTGGTCCTGCATGCAGGACTCGCGGCCCGGTCAGCCCCACGCCGACGTCATCGACTCGTTCCCCATCGACGTCAGCCCGTACGGCGTCCGCGGCGTGGCCGGCAACGTGACGACGTGGTGCCTCAACCCGTTCTCACTGGACGCCCCCGAGGGCGACCTGCTCGTCGCGCCCGAGGGCGCCCCGGGCGCGGACGACCCGACCATCCCACGCGTCGGCCGCGGCGGGGCGTGGTTCTTCCCGCCCAAGTTCTGCCAGTCCGCGTGGCGCTTCCGCTTCATCGCCACGTACCGGTACGGGTTCCTCGGGATCCGCCTCCTGCGACCTCTCTAGGGACACACGGCCACCAGCGGGCGGCGCTGGTGGCCTCGCGCCGACATGAAGACGAGGCTGCCTGGGGGGTGCCGACGAACCGAGACCAGAACAGACCCACAGGAGCCAGAATGACAGACGTGTTCGACAAGAAGATCTGCGTGCTCGGCGGCGGCGTGTCCGGCCTCGGCTGCGCGACCTACCTCCAGGACATGGGCTACAGGCACGTGACCGTGCTCGAGCGTGAGCCGCTCCCCGGCGGCAAGGCGCACACCGCGTTCGTCGACGGCCTCCCCTTCGACATGGGCGCGCTCGAGTACAACAGGACGGACACGTACACCATCGACCTGATGAAGCGCTTCAACGTCGAAGACGTCCACATCGAGCTCATCGAGCTCATCGACGAAGCCAACGGCGACGTCTACCCGATGCTCGACCTCGCGCCGTCGCTCAAGGACAAGGCGGCCGCGGTCGTCGAGTCGCTCGAGTACCTCAAGGCGGTCATCGAGCACGTCCGGTTCGCCAACGGCCCCGACTTCGAGGGCCTCCCCCACGAGCTCGCCGTCCCGTTCTCCGAGTGGCTCGAGACGAACGGCCTCGCCGAGCTCCGCTGGGTCTTCGAGGGCGTCCTGTTCACGTTCGGCTACGGCAAGCAGACCGAGCTCCCGGCCGCCTACGCCCTCAAGTTCATGCACTGGCAGAACTTCCTGACCGTGCTCGGGATGTTCGGCACCGAGCTCATCGGCCAGGAGCCCAACTGGCCGCGCTCGATCGACGGCGGCTTCCAGCGCCTCTTCCGCCAGGTCGGCGCCGACATCCGCGACCTCCGCCTGAACGTGCGCGTGACCTCCATCGCGCGAGACCAGCCCGGTGAGCACCCCGTCGTGGTCACCTACGAGGACGGCCTGGGCGACACACGCACCGAGGGCTTCGATCGCCTGATCATGACCGCGCTGCCAAAGCCCGACGAGATCGACCAGTACCTCGACCTCACCGACCATGAGCGCGCGCTCTTCTCCGACGTGAAGGTCAACCACTACTGGTCGGTCCTCATCCGCCACCCCGACCTCAAGCGCGAGAACCAGATCGTGCTCATGCGCGGCGGCGAGCGCGCGCTCCCGGAGACCGGAGACCCCGTCTCCTACGTGTGCAACCACGCCGAGAGCGACGTCTTCGTCGTCAACGCCTACAGCGAGCCCGACACCACCATCGACGAGATGCGCGCGAACATCCTCGCGGCCTTCGAGCGCATGGGCATGGACCCGCCCACCTTCCCCGAGACCGACGACGGGAACCCCTCGTGGAACAAGTGGGAGTTCTTCCCGCACGTGAGCGCCGAGCGGATGGGCGAGGGCTTCTACACCGACGTCGCGCTCATGCAGGGCGAGCACGACACGTACTGGGCTGGCGGCCTCTACAACTTCGAGATCGTCGAGTCCACGCTCCACAACGCCGCGAACCTCATCGAGACGAGGTTCTCCGAGGCCTCCTGGGCCGAGGTCGACCCGCGGCGCGTGTGCGTCGTGGGCGCAGGCCCCGCCGGGCTCTCCGCCGCCCTATACCTCAAGGAGAAGGGCTACGACCACGTCACCGTGCTCGAGAAGAACGGCTGGGTCGGCGGCAAGGTCCACTCCTACGTCGACGGCGGCGGCCGCGCCTACGACATGGGCGCGCTCGAGGTCACCAAGGAGTACGTCAACACCCTCGACCTCATGGAGCGCTTCCAGGTCGAGTCCTACGCCATCCAACCGCTCAAGCTCATCGACGGCCAGACCGGTGAGGTCTCCCCGCTCACCGAGCTCACCCCTGGCTTCTTCGACAAGGTCGCCACCGCCGCCGCCGCGCTCAAGTACGGCGCCAAGCTCATCGAGTTCCACCGCTGGCTCCACCAGCCCGACATGCGCGGCATCCCCGAGGAGCTCACCGCCCCGTTCGGGCAGTGGCTCACCGACCACGGCATGGACGCGCTCAAGGTCGCGTTCATGCCCGCGACCTTCTGCTACGGCTACGGCGACATCGACAACTACGCCGCCGGCTACGGCCTCAAGTACATGAAGAAGTACAACTTCGAGGCGCTCGTCTCCGTCCTGCTCCGCGAGCAGCTCGGCCTCGACCCCGTCTGGCCGCGCTCGCTGACCGGCGGGTTCCAGCTCCTCTTCGAGCGCATCGCGGGCGCGCTCCCGGACGTGCGCACCGGCGTCTCCGACCTCGCGATCGACCGCCGACCCGACGGCGTCACCGTGACCTTCACCCGCGACGGCGAGTCCCACTCCGAGGAGTTCGACGAGGTCATCGTCACCGTCGCCCAGGAGACCGCGCTCCTCGAGCCCTTCCTCGAGCTCACCGACGAGGAGCGCGCCCTCTTCGACCAGGTCGTCCACGACCAGTACTTCACCGTCGCCGTCGACGCCTCAGGCTTCACCGCCGAGGAGCTCTACATCCTCCTCCAGGACGGCACCTACGGCCTGCCCGAGGACGGCGACCCCGTCTCCTTCATCCGCCACTTCGAGGAGACCGACACCCTCGTGATGTACTGCTACGCGTCGACCCCGACCACGGAGGCCGACATCCTCGAGCGCATGAAGGCCTCCATCACGCGCATGGGCGGCTCCGACATCGACGTCAAGGCGACCTACGAGTGGGCCTACTTCCCGCACGTCTCACCGGACGCTCTGCGCGCCGGCTTCTACGACGACCTCCACCTCCTCCAGAGCCGCAACCGCACCTACTGGTCCGGCGGGCTTCTCAACTTCGAGGACGTCGAGAACACCATCACCTACTCGAAGTTCCTCGTGGACACGTACTTCTGAGTACGGCGCCTTCGGCATGAACGATTGAAGAGGCGACCCACCCCGGGTCGCCTCGTTCGTTTCTTGATACGCGCACCTGCCCTCGGTTAGATTCCCCTCCCGAGCACCCAACCAGGATGGACACCATGCGCCGAGCACTCGCCGTCACCGCAGCCCTGGCCTCTCTCCACGTCGGCTGCCCCGGCGACGAGGAGGCGTGCTCGTCGAGCGAAGATTGCCGCGAGGGCAGGATCTGCGCGGCCGACTCGCGCTGCGTCGAGGCCGACCCGGGCGCCAACAACACCAGCGGATCGAACAACTCGACGAACAACTCGACCAACAACGCCACGAACAACGCGACCAACAACGCCACCAACAACACATCCCCGCCAGAGTGTGTCGGAGATGGGGTGACCTGCGAGGGCGACGGCGTCGTACTCGCCTGCGTCGACGGCGCCTTCGAGCGCTCCTTCTGCACCGACGGGTGGCGGTGTGAGGGCGGCGCGTGCCTCCCGAGCTGCCCGACACCACCGTGCGCGTCTACGACGCGAACTTCGAGACGTACATGGGCCAGGTCCCCATCGGTGTCACCGCCGCGACCCGCTCCTGGCTCCACAACATCGGGCAGGTCCCCGCCTTCGTGTCCGTGCGCCCTCCGATGGAGCCGTTCTCGTTCGACGAGTACGACGGGGGCAACGGCGTCACCCTCGCCCCGGGCGAGAGCGTCGGCGCCCGCGCCTCCGTCACCCCCACCATGTTGGCGGTGAACGCGTACGACTTCGCCTCGCGCGCCTACCACGGGTACGGCGCGCCCGGTTCGGACAGCTCGAGATCCGAGGAGGTTCGCTTCTACGCAGACGCCATCGAACCACTCGTCGAGTCGTGCCTGTTCACGTCTCCCCGAGAGCTTCGCTTCGGCGTCATCGGAGGCAGCGGAGACACCGAGGCGCGCACCTTCACGGTAGGAAACTGCTCGGCGACCGAGCCCGTGACCGTCTCGTCGATCGACTTCGAGGGCACCGGCGCGTTCCTGCTCGAACCCGGCGCGCTACCCTTCACGCTGGCGGCCGGTGAGACGCGCGAGGTCGAGGTCACCTTCACGCGCGCAGCTGAGATCCAGGGCGGCGCCGTCGACGTCACACACGACGCCAAGCGCTCGCTCAACGCGCCGCTGCGCGTCGCGGGCTCCTCCAGCATCCCGTCGACCTGCATCCCTCCGGCCCTCACCGCGCGCGACCTCGACGGCACGCTCGGCGTGAACCACCCTGGCGCGATCGCCGTGGCCCGCGTCGGCGCGAACGTCGAGATCGACTCGCGGCGCACGCTGGACCCGAAGTTCTACCTGGGGAGACGCTGGGAGTTCACCGCCTCTCCCGCTGACCCTCCCTTCCTCAACAGCCTCGAAACACAGACGTTCGAGCCAGGCGCACCTGGCGTCTACACCGTCGCGTTCAGCGTCTACCACAACAACGGCGCCGAGCCGGGCGCATGCCCAGACACGAGCGTCGACGTCTACGCGCTGAGCAGCGCCCCCTGGGCGGCGCTCTCGCTGAGCTGGGAGACCGCGCACGACCTCGACCTCCACGTCGTCCGCGCCGAGGCCGACGGGACGTTCACGGCCTTCGACCCCGAGACGTCGCTCTCTCCAGCGCGACCCCGCGCGGATTGGGGCGCCGCCAGCGACCACACCGACGACGGGTTTCACCTGGGCGACGGCACGCGCGCCACCACCGAGTCCGCCATCCTCGCTGCGCGCGAGGCGGGCCGCGCCTATCGAGTCTACGCGGTCATGAAGCGCGCGAACGCCTCCACCCCAGCGACCTTCGACGTCGAGCTGGCCGCGTCACTCGGCGCCGGGGCGCCTCCCTCGGTCGTCACGTCCACGGTCACGCTCGCGGTCCCTGGTGACGCCGCGCTCATCGCCGAGGTCGACACCAACGGCGCGCTGACCACGCCGTGAGCGCGGATCTTGCGGCGCGCTCACGCTCCCACCTATGATGCGCGCCTCGCCACGCCACACAGGAGAAGCGCGATGATCACATTCAGACACCACCTCGGGGGCGCCGCGCTCCTCACCGCCGCGCTCCTCCAACTCGGTGGCTGCGCAGACGACACACGCCTCGAAGGCTGCCAGTCCGACCGGGACTGCCGCGCAGGTCGCGTCTGCTCGGCATCGGGCTCGTGCGTCGACGCCGACGACACCCTCAACAACGTCAGCCTCAACAACGACCCGCTCAACAACACCGCCAACAACAGCACCTCGAACAACGACAACAACACCGCGAACAACGACAACAACGGCACCGCGAACAACGACAACAACGGCCCGCTCCCGGGGTGCCCGCCCGGCACGCCGCCGCTGTGCGCCGACGGCAACACCGTCCAGGTCTGCGTGGACGGCGGCTTCGATTTCGAGCTCTGCCCATTCGACACGACCTGTGAGGACGGCCAGTGCGTCCCCGTCGACCCCGCCGGCGAAGCGTTCGCCGTGATCTCACCGAGCAACTTCGACTACGGGCGCGTCCCGCTCGACGTCGCCGTGGTCGGGCTCCTCACCGTTCGCAACGGCGGCGACGGAGACCTGCGGGTCCTCTCGCTCGACCTCGAGTCGGCCTCGAGCGGGTTCTCCGTCTCCAACCCGATCTCGGAGGCCGACGGGATCACGCTGGAGCCCGGCCAGACGCTCACCGCGAACGTCACGTTCCAGCCGACCCAGCTGGGCGGCTACGGCAACCGCGTGATCGTGCGGACCGACGCGACCAACGCCGCCGAGTTCGTCGTCGCGCTGGAGGGCGAGAGCTTCGAGCTCTTCGACGAGCCCTGCCTCTTCTCCTCCCCCGACGTGCTCGACTTCGGCTTCGCCGGCATCGGCGAGACCGACGAGCGCCTGATCACGGTCGGCAACTGCTCGTCGAACTCGACGGTGACGCTCGACAGGATCGACATCGACGACGACGGCGCCTTCTCCCTCACGCCCTTCTCCACCCCGTTCGACCTCTCCCCCGGCGACACCGCCGAGGTCGCCGTCCAGTTCTCACCCACCTCTGCCGACGACTTCGACGGACAGGTCGTCTTCCAGAACAGCTCGACGGTCTCACCCCGCTCACGCGTCGAGCTGCTGGGCAGCTCGGAGCGTTGCGGCGAGACCGTGGTCATCGCCGAGGACGACTCGGACGTCTTCGGCCCGGACCTGCCCCGTGAGGTCGTGGTCACGCGCGTCGGCGCGCAGGTGCGCCTGGACGCGTCGAGCTCCACGGCGCCCTCGGGCGCGGCGGCCTTCGACTGGAAGGTGGACGAGGCGCCCGCGGGCTCGACCAGCCAGGTCGACGGCGTCGGCGGCGCAACCTTCTTCGAGCCCGACGTCCCGGGCGAGTACGTCATCGAGGTCGAGGCGTACGACGCCAACGGCCAGCCCGGCGACTGCGACACCGAGGAGATCGTCATCTACGCCGTGGCGGACGAGCCCGCACTCCAGGCCACGCTGAGCTGGGACGCCGCCCACGACATGGACCTCCACGTCCTGCGCGCTCGCCGCGACGGCTCGTTCCCCTCACTGACCGACGAGGGCGACCTGTACTACGACGAGCTCCACCGCGACTGGGGCGTCGAGGACGACGTCTCCGACGACGGCTTCCACCTCGGCGACGACACCGACGGCTTCGGCCCGGAGTCCGCGATCGTGATGAAGCTCGAGCAGGGCCGCGCCTACCAGATCGTGGGTATCCTGACGCGCCCGGCGAGCAACGCGCGCACGTTCGACGCCACGGTCGCCGTGAGCACCACGGACCTCGCGTCGGGCACGGCGCAGGGGACCCAGACCTCTCGCACGTTCACGCTCCGCGAGGTCGGGTCCGCGTGGATCGCCGCGGAGGTCGCCGCCGACGGGACGATCACGACGTTCTGAGCCAGGCTCACATGTCGGGCTCGCCGGGCCTCGGCTCGCCGCCGTCTCGGAGCGAGCCGCCGTCCCAGGAGGACGCGTCCGGCTCGTTCGGCGTGAACGGGTTGCCGGAGTCGGGGATGCGGACCCGGCCCGAGTCCGCGCCAGGGACAGGACCCACGCGCCGCCTCCCGTCGTACACCGCGCACACGCCCGCCTCAGTGCAGAACTCCCCCCCGAAGCACTCCTCGTCCTCGACGCACGGGCGCGCGCTCGGGCCACACGACGCGAGCGCGCCCAGCGCGACGCACGCCATGAGCAGCGCGCGCCTCACTGGCCTTCCATGAGGTCGATGGGCTCGGACGTCAGCGAGAGCACGTACTCGAACCCGGCGTCGACGCCCTCCGCGGTCGAGACCTCGAAGTAGAGCGAGTTCACGCTCGGGCGGCCGCTCCTGGGGAGCACGAGGCGGCGCTGCGGGGAGCCGTCGGGCGCCGGATCGCAGTCGACCGTGAACGAGACGTTCTCGTTGAACCCGCACACGAGCTTGGCCCCGTTGAAGTACGCGTTGAGCACGACGACGCCCTCTGCGCAGACCGGGTCGATCGTGAGCTTCGCAGTGAGCTCGAAGTCCTGATCCCGACACTCGATGTACTGGACCGTGAAGAAGTCCGCGTCGCCCGCGCACAGCGCGCCGTCACGCGAACCGTCGGCGGGGATCAGGATCTCGTCGTTGTCACAGCCCACGCGCCTCAGGTCGTTCGGGCGGAAGATCTCGGCGTCGATGCGGCGGTCGTTCCGCTCGCTCTCGTCGTCCCCCTCGTAGACGTCTTGGCACAACCCCGCGGCGACCGCCTCGCACGGCCCGGCGCTCCCGCCGCCACCGCCACCGCCCCCTCCGCCGGGGGTCACGCAGAAGCCGTCGGAGCACACCTGGTCGGTGTAGCACTGGGACTCGGTGTCGCAGGGGATCCCCGCGCTCAGGCAACCGAACGAGAAGAGCGCAAGAGACGCGAGGAGGAGTCGAACGCGCATGATGATCACTCGGTGAGCTGTGTGGTGGTGACGTCGAGGGTGTAGTCCAGGCCGATCCGCGCGCCGGTCTTGGGTTCGATGTCTATGACGAGGTTGTTGCTCAGCCCCGAGTCGGAGTTCTTGGGCAGCGTGACCGACCAGATCCAGTGCCCCGGCGCGACCTCTTCGAGGTCGCACACGAAGAAGCCCGTGTCGCAGTTGTCCTCCCTGAACGTGACCTCGTAGAGGTCTTCGGGGCACGGCGTGGTGATCTCGAGTTCGGCCCTTATCGTGTACGCGACGGCGCCGCACTGCTGCCACGCGATCGCGTAGGCGTCGCCGCGGAAGTCGCTGCGGCACACCTTCCCCACGATGCTCGCCTCGGCGAACCTGTCGACCTCCCCGCTCAGCCGCTGGGTGCACCCGGCCGGCACCGACCCCTGCGTGGCGTAGATCGTGTGCGCGAAGTCGCCGTTCTTCTCGTACTCGTCGTCGCTCGCGCACACCTGTCTCTTATACACATCTCCGAGCCCACG
>CAJXPN010000034.1 GCA_913058025.1 uncultured Myxococcales bacterium
CGAGATTTCTGCCTGTCTCGTGGGCTCGGAGATGTGTATAAGAGACAGGGTCCTCTCCGTCGTATCGCCCACGCGCTATGACCTCCAGCCACTCGACTGCCTCCCCCTTCATGTCCTCGACGGACGCGTGCGCGAGCTTGGCGGGCGAGTCGTCCGGGGCGACCCACTCGACCGGGGGGAACACGCCAGGGGCGCCGAGCTTGCCCGACGCTCCGACGAGCGCGCCGTCGAGGGCACGCGTCACGTGGAGCTCGACCTCACGGGCAGCCGCGAGGTCGTCAGGCGCGAACGGCTGAACCCGCTCGGGATCGACCGCCCGAGGCGCGACATCGCGAGGCTCATCGGACCCTCCCCGCGTGGCGCCGTCCTCAGCCCCTCGGTCACTCGAACCGACATGCGTCTGGACGTGACGAGCCTCCCCGGCAGGAGTAGATAGGACGGCGAGCAGCCACAGCGCAGGCATCGCCAACGCAAGAGACCAGAACGCGTACGTGCTCAGCTTCTCTCGCCACATCAATGAACCTGGAGCGGACGATGACATCGGTCGTAGAGCATGAACCAAAACCCTCGGAGCTCGATGAGGTCAAGCCCATTTGGCCACGTGACCTCCCGTTGACCGCCCTCGCCGATGGGATCGAGGCGCCCTACGGCATGCTCGGAGGTGAGCTCGAACCCGGCGGGCAGCTCATGCTCGACGCGTGCGGAGAGGAGATCCTCATCGGCGTTCAGGAGAGCGCCACCACGCTGCGCCTTATTCCGACCACCGGCCCTACTCCCCTCCTCGTGTTCACGCAGCCTCGGCTGCGTTGCGCGCCAGGTAGGAGCCTCAACGTCGAGATCGACGTCTCGCTGCACCTCACGCTCGGCGTCGGTGGACCACACGTCAACTACACCACAGTCCACGAGATCGCGCCGCCCGGCGCGAGGCGCTCCCTGTACGGCCCCGTCGACGCGGGAATCATCTGCCGCTCGGTCTACACCCGCGCGGCCACCTCGCTCGACATCCGCGATCCGGGCGAGCTCACCGCTCGCCTCAAGCTCTCCGTCGTCAACTCGTCCGCGGTCACGCTTGAAGTCTCCAAGGTCATGCTCCCGGTCGACTCGCTGTCGCTCTGGCAGCACCCGAGCTCAGGGATCTTCGCGGGCACGACGCACATGAAGTTGCTGAGTGTACGCGAGGCAGAGCTCCGCTTCTCACACGAGCGGCCCGACGGCTGCGTCCCGGTCCTCGGAATGAACGGGGAGCGGACCGACAACTCTCGCCCGCCGCTCCTGTTCACGTACGCGTACAAGAACAAGACCGGCCTCGAGTACGGATTCTGAGGAGAACACATGCACACCACGCTCACGTCCCAGATCAGCTTGCCCGACGGGCTCATCACCACGATGACCCCCTACGCCAAGGCCCTCCTCACGATCATCGCCGGGATCGTCCTCGCCAGGGCGCTGTCGCGAGGCGTCACACGCCTCCTCGGCGCCCACGGCCCCTCACAGGCCGCGCTGATCGGCGAGAAGCTGGCGTTCTGGATCACGCTCACGCTCTCGCTCATATTCGCACTCAACCAGATCGGCGTCGAGCTCTCGAGCGTCCTCGCCGCTGCGGGCATCGCGACCGTCGCGATCAGCTTCGCCGCCCAGACCTCGATCTCGAACGTGATCTCCGGGATCTTCCTGATCATCGACCGCCCCTTCGTCATCGGTGACACGGTCAAGGTCGACCAGACGCTGGGAACCGTCGCCGGGCTCGGTCTGCTCAGCTCGAAGATACGCACGTTCGAGAACCTCATGGTGCGCGTCCCCAACGAGGCGCTGCTCAAGTCCACGATCACGAACTACAGCGCGCTCGCCATCAGGCGAGTCGACGTGCTCGTGCGCGTCGGCTACGACACCCCCATCGAAGAGATACAGAACACCATCAGCGCGCTCATGCTCGAGCACCCGGCGGTGCTCGACGAGCCCGAACCACGCGTCCTCACGGACGCGCTCGGCGAGGCGAGCGTCTCGCTCATCGCGCGCGCATGGGTCGTGCGTGAGGACTACGTCCAGGCCAGGAGCGACCTGTCCACCGAGCTGGTCAAGAGGCTCATCGAGAGCGGCGTCACGTTGCCGCCGCCGCTCAGGTTCTCGGGGCTCTACGACCGCGCCGAGCCCCCGGCCTGAATCAGTGGGTGCAGCGCTCGAGCACGCGCTGGGCGAGGTCGCGAACCCGCGCGAGCTCCTCGGAGCCAGGACGCTGATCGCCCCAGCCAGGGACGATCGGCTCGGAGCACTCCGTCATGTCCAGGCTCTGACGCACCAGCGGGTGGCTCACGCACCGGCGCATGAAGTCGAGCGCCTCCTGCGCCGCGTGCCAGAGCGGCCTGCACGCCTCCACGAAGTCCTCGGCGTACATCGGAGACGACAGGTAGCCGTTCATCTCACGCGCGCTGAGCGGCTCGCCTAGCAGCAGCTCGGCGATCGCGAGGTTCGACGCGAACGCGCGGATGAACACCGCCGCCGACTCCTCGAACTCATCGCTCTGGAACCGCGCGAGCGCCTGGTTGTAGAGCACGCTCGGCTCGATCGGCGCGAGCTGGTAGCGATCGATCGCCTGGGCGGGGCGGCCACACAGGTGGTGCACCTCGCCGGCGAGGTAGTAGCACCCCTGGTACTCGGGCACGTTCGTGTAGGCGAGCGTCTCGAAGACCTCGATCGCCTCATCGAAGCGGCCGAGCTGGTAGAGGCACAGCGCCCTCCCCTCCAGCGCGCGCAGGTAGTTGCGCCCCGCGCCAGACGAGAAGCTCACGTCGCCGTCGCTGGCGCCCGAGAACGCAAGCTCGGCGGCCCTGGCGTAGTACACCTCGGCGCGCGACATGTCCCCACGCTCCCAGGCCACGAGCCCGAGGTGGTTGTAGTACTCGTCGTGCTCGGGGAACTCTCCGAGCGCCGCCTGGAGGACGCCCTCGGCGTCCTGCCATCTTGCCTGTGAGATCGCCTCCAGAGCGCGCTGGAGGAGTTCCTCGCGCCGCGCCGACTCGGTCACGTCCGAACCCGCGGCGCCACCCTTGAGCGCCTGCGCCATCGCCAACGCCTCGCGCGCCAGCCCCTCGAGGACTCGCCTCGCCTCGGCAGAGGGCGCGCCGTCGAGCGACTCGACCTCTCCGTGCTCCTCGAGCACGTACAGAAGCTGATCCAAAAGTTCGAGCAATGCTTTCATATATCGACCGTCTCCCTCACGCGGGCCCCATGACGACAGGGCGCGGCGGATGTCCTACATCATGCGACATGGCCACCCTGCGGCACGAACCGGCGAGGGTCAAACTTTTGCTCGAGGTCTGCATGAACACTGACCCAGAGTAATAGCTCGAGTAACACTTCAACTAAGCGCGCCCTCCCCCGACGCGAGGCCCGACGTTATGAGATGCCTCGGGGCGCTGTCTACCCGCGCGGACAACCGACCTCGACGCCGACCACGGCATCGGGTCGCGCGGGGTCGACCCCGTGCGATCCGGGCCCAGTCGATCGCATGAGGCGCGACCGTCTCCGATCGCACTCGATCGCTCGCCCTCGATCGCTCGCCCGAGAATGAAACGCGCATCCAGACGGGTTGACTCGCTCCCTGTCGCCCACGCGTCTTGCGCGCGAGCGCGCGCTGGACCTATATAGGGCCAGCCATCGGGGCCGCGCGCCGCGCGGTCCGTCCACACAACCGGGAACTCCAGGTCGAGCCATGACACCGGACCAGATTCGCGATCGCTACCTTCGGTTCTTCGAGGAGCGCAACCACCGCGTCGTCTCCTCTTCACCCGTCGTTCCGCTGCAGGACCCCACCCTGCTGTTCACGAACGCGGGCATGAACCAGTTCAAGGACCTCTTGCTGGGCAACGAGATCCGGGACTACACGCGCGCCGCGAGCTCCCAGAAGTGCATCCGAGCAGGTGGCAAGCACAACGACCTCGACGAGGTCGGCCGCGACGGCCGCCACCTCACCTTCTTCGAGATGCTCGGGAACTGGTCCTTCGGCGACTACTACAAGCACGACTCCATCCACTGGGCGTGGGAGTTCGTCACCCAGATCCTCGACCTCGACACGGATCGCCTCTACGTCTCCGTCTACAAGGACGACGACGAGTCCTACGACATCTGGCACGACCTCATCGGCATCACCCCCTCCCACCTCGCCCGACAGGGCGACGTCGAGAACGGCAACGAGGAGAACTTCTGGTCGATGGGTGACACGGGCCCGTGTGGCCCCTGCACCGAGCTCTTCTACGACCTGAAGCCCGAGCTCGGACCCGTCGTCTTCGAAGAGGGCGCTTACGACGAGGACCGCGTCGTCGAGTTCTGGAACGTCGTCTTCATGGAGTTCAACCGAGACGAAGACGGCGCCTTCCACGAGCTCGCCATGAAGTCGGTCGACACCGGCCTCGGCCTCGACCGCATGGCCATGATCAAGGCCGGCCAGGACAACGTCTTCAAGTCCTCGCTCTTCTCCCCCATCCTCCTCAAGACCGCCTCCATGATCGGCCACGAGGTCGACGACGTCGCCACCCTCTACGGGCAGAACGACTTCCCCGACTACTGCATCATCGCCGACCACATCCGCGCCGTGACCTTCTCGCTGTGCGACGGCGCGAAGTTCTCCAACACCGGCGCCGGCTCCGTGCTCCGCTCCATCCTCCGCCGCGCCATGCGCCACGGGAAGAAGCTCGGCTTCGAGGGACCCTTCCTCCACGAGCTCTCTCACGTCGTCATCGAGCACTACGGCGAAGTCTACCCCGAGCTCTCGGTCGAGGCTGCGCGCCTCATCAAGCACGAGGAGGAGCTCTTCCTGCGCACACTGAGCAAGGGCCTGCTGCGCTTCGAGCGCCACATCGACGCCGCCAAGGACGCCGGCGACACACACCTCGACCCCGACGACGTCTTCCAGCTCCACGCCACCTACGGCTTCCCCTTCGACATGACCCATGTCATGGCACAGGACGCCGGCCTCGAGATAGACGTGGACGCCGTCTACGAGCTCTTCGGGCAGCACGCCATCGACTCAGGCGCCAAAAAGGCCACCTACGGCGCCGTCGGCGACTGGACGACCGTCACCGATGGCGACGCCGACACCTTCGCCTACGACCAGACCACCACGCGCACGTACGTGCGCAAGGTTCGCAGCCTGGGTGAGGGCAAGTTCGAGGTCACGCTCGCGCTCACGCCCTTCTACGCCGAATCTGGCGGGCAGGTCGGAGACACCGGAACCATCACGTCCGACGACGGCGCCTTCACGCTGCGCGTGCTCGACACGCAGAAGGCCAGCATCGGCCGCGTCCACGTCTGCGAGCTCGTCTCGGGTTCCTTCGACCCCGAGTCGGTCACCGCCCACGTCCTCGCCGAGGTCGACGCCGAGCGCCGCGCCCGCATCACCTACAACCACACCGCCACGCACCTCCTGCATGCGGCCCTCCACGAGTTCGTCTCCAGCGAGGCCACCCAGGCCGGCTCACTCGTGTCACCAGACAAGCTCCGCTTCGACTTCGCCCACGAGTCCGCGCTCACCCCCGAGCAACTCGCCGACATCGAGACCTGGGTCAACACCCAGATCCGCGCAGCTCACCCGGTGACCATCCACGAGGACGTCCCCGCAGACGTCGCCACCAACGAGATGGGCGCCATGGCCCTCTTCGGTGAGAAGTACGGCGACGTCGTACGCGTCGTGGACATCCCCGGCGCCTCCTCCGTCGAGCTTTGCGGCGGCACGCACGTGGGCAACACCGCCGAGATCAACCTCTTCCGCATCACCAGCGAGTCGAGCGTCTCGGCCGGCACGCGCCGCGTCGAGGCCGTCACGCACGCAGACGCCCACGCGCTGTTCCAGGCCGACCGCGACCTCATCACCGCGCTCGCCGACGCCATGCGCGTCGACACGCACGCTGTGCTCGACCGCGCCCGCGCCGTCATCGCAGAGCGCTCCGAGCTCGACAAGCAGGTCCAGAAGCTCACCCAGCGCCTCGCGCACCTCGAGGTCTCCGACCTCGTCTCGGGCGCCACCGAGATCGCTGGCGTGAAGGTCCTCGCGAAGCGAATCGCCGTCGACACACGCGACCAGCTCCTCGCCTACGCCGACCAGCTCAAGTCCAAGCTCGACCAGGGAATCATCCTCCTGGCCGCCGAGCTCGACGGGAAGGCCGCCCTGATCTGCCTCGTCACCGACGCGACCTTCAAGGCGCACAAGATCAAGGCCGGCGACCTCATCAACGCCGCGGCCGTCCACGTCGACGGACGCGGCGGCGGACGCCCCACGCTCGCCCAGGCCGGCGGCTCGAACCCCGCCGGAATCCAGCAGGCCGTCGACTCCTTCGAGCAGATCGCCCGCGACGCCCTCTCCTGAGCCGACGCGACACCGCACACGAAAGGGCCGGCTCCTCATCCGAGGAGCCGGCCCTTTCTCATGTCCCACACCTCACCGAGGTCGCTCCACCGGTCGGGCCAACATCACTCCTGACCCGAGCCGAGCTCCAGAGGCGCCGACGGCTCACCACGCGACGCCCCCCAGGCCGCCGCGAGTATCCCGAGCATGAGCGCCACGATCAGCATCCCCATCAGGACACGCTGCGTACGCCTCATGCGCTCGAGCTCGCCTCGGGCCCCCGAGAGCGCGTGCTCGGCGCGCTCACGCGCTCGCGCGTCCTGCCCATTCACACCGCGCGCTCCCGCCGTCAATGACTCGGCGTGCACCTCGTCGGCTTGCTCCCACATCGGGTCGATGTCGAGCTCGATGGTCGCCGCGGCGCCGTCCTCTGCCGACACCTTCTTGTCCTGGTGCGCCTGCCTCAGGGCGACGATGCCCGGAGACGCCGAGTCCAGCTCCATCGTCTCCTCCTCGAGCGTACCCTCCCCGCTCGCGAGATCCGACAGGAACCCGGTCAGCGGCGCCGGGTTCGACAACAGCCCCTGGTGTCCCTGGCGCAACACGTCGGCGATCTCGTCGCGCTCGGCCTGGAACAGAGACGCCACGTACGCGCCGAGCTCGTCGCGCTCCGAGCCCTTCGACATCATCGTCAGGAGTTGGAGCAAGTCGTCACGCATCCGCGCGGCGTTCTCATAGCGTCGCTCCGGGTCTCGCTCGAGCGCCTTCATGATCGTGCGCTCGAGGAACGGCGGGAGATCGGGCCTCAGCTCCCTGGGAGGCCGGATCGGCTCCTCCGTCACGGCCTTGATCACCTCGGGGTGCGACGCGCGACGGAACAACCGGTAGCCCGTGGCGAGCTCGTAGAGGATGATCCCCAGGCTGAAGATGTCGCTACGCGCCGAGACCGCTTCGCCACGAAGCTGCTCGGGGCTCATGTAGGCGTACTTGCCACCCACGGTCATCGTCGCGTTCGTCTCCTCATAGCCCGGAATCTGCGCGATGCCGAAGTCGAACACCTTCGTGACGCCCTGGTAGGTCACCATGATGTTCTGAGGGCTGATGTCGCAGTGCACGATCCGGTACCGCTCCCCGTCGAGGTCGCGGAACTGATGCGCGTAGTGGAGCCCATCGCACGCGTCCGCGACCATCTGCAGCGTCTGCGCGAGCTTGATAGGCCGCCCAGACTTGAACCCGCGCTGCGCGATCTCGGAGACCGTCTGGCCCGAGACGAAGTCCATGACCAGACAGAGCTCCCCGTCGATCAGCTTCGCGTCATGCACCGTGATGACGTTCGGGTGCGCGAACCTCGAGGAGACGAACGCCTCCTTGAAAAAGAGCTGCACGAAGCGCTCGTCCTGACGCCGCTTCTCACCGAGCGCCTTGATCACGACCGTCCGCGTATAGTCCTGCGGACCGACCTTGACCCCGAGGAACACCTCGGACTGGCCCCCGACGGCGAGTCTCTTGAGGAGAACGTACTCTCCGAATGTGCGGTTGATGATCAAGTGCCAAGGACCAGAGCGCACGTAGACCCCCAGTCACGCTCGTGGGGTCACGATAAAAAACCAAGCTAAAGCGGCCGAATTCTATGCGTCCACGATACTCGGTGTCAACGCAGCGACGCCCCCATTCGCACAGCCTGCCGCGCGCGGCCGCTCACCTCCCTTGCTCCACACTCCCGGCCCACTACAATCGAGGCAGCTCAACACACGTCCACGGTGTCCAATGCGTCGTCTCGTCACACATCTCTACCTCTCGCTCTCGCTCCTGGCTGCGTGCTCGGACGCCCCCCCACAGGAGAGCGACGCCGGGCTGCGAACATGCGAGGACGAACTCGACTGCCGCCCGCAGGAGACCTGCCGCGTCAGCCGCTGCGCGCTGCGCGTTGTCTTCGGGCCCGACCCTGACGCGTCAACGCAGGACGCGTCGCTCGACGCCGCGTCCCCAGAGGACGCTGGAGGCGCCGACGCAGAGGTCACCTTCGACTCCGACAACGACGGCATCCCAGACGACCGCGACAACTGCCCCGACGACCAGAACCCCGGCCAGCAGGACCTCGACCGTGATGGAATCGGCGACGCCTGTGACAGCTGCCCCGATACCGCGAATCGCCTCCAGAGCGACCTCGACGGTGACGGCGTCCCCGACGCGTGCGACATCTGCCCCCGCGTCCCCGACCCAGATCAGGCCGTCGAACCAAACGGACGCGGCTCGGCCTGCTCGACCGGCGACCTCGACTTCGACCTCGACGGCACACCCGACCGGCTCGACCTCTGCCCCAGGACCTTTGAGCTCACCTCCGTCGACTCCGACGGCGACGGCGTCGGGGACGCCTGCGATAACTGCCCATCCATCCCCAACGCGTCGCAACGCGACGCCGACCTCGACCTGAAGGGAGACCACTGCTCCCGCTCGAACACGAACGACTCCGACGCTGACGGCTGGCCCAACGCCATCGACCCATGCCCCCTCATCGCCCAGTCCACCCTCGCCGACGCCGACGACGACGGCCTCGGCGACGCATGCGACAGGTGCCCCCTCATCCCCAACGTCGATCTGGACGGCCGCCCTCTCCCCTGCGCCCCCGCGCTCCTCGACGCAGACACCGACGGCGTCTCCGACGACCGCGACAACTGCCCGTTCGTCCCCAACGCCGCGCAGCTCGACCTGAACAGGGACGGCATCGGCGACGCCTGCCAGATCGGCAGCTTCCGGACCGACCGCGACGACGACGGCGTCCTGGACCTCGTCGACAACTGCCTCGACCTCCCGAACCCCAACCAGCTCGACGACGACGGCGACGGCCTCGGCAACGCCTGCCCCACGGACCTCGACGACGCCGACCGCGACGGCGTCCCGAACGCGCTGGACGACTGCCCGTGGCGCTCCGACCCCAACCAACGCGACCTCGACGGCGACGGCGTCGGCGACGCCTGTGACACCTGCCCCTACCTCTCGGACCCGAACCAGGAGATCTCCCCAGGCACAGTCGTCGGCGCCGCGTGCCGCGGGGATCTCGACGGTGACTCCATCCCCGACGCCATCGACACGTGCCCTATCGTCTTCAACCCATCACAGTCCGACGTCGACGGCGACGGCGTCGGCGACGCCTGCACCTCGTCAGGGCTCCCCGATTACGACTCCGACGGCCAGCCCGACGCGTCCGACTCATGCCCCATCTTCCCCTCCCTCATCTCCGACCGCGACTGCGGCTCGGACGAGGACGAGGACGGCGTCGGAGACCTCTCCGACACCTGCCCGACCTTCCCCAGCCTCGAACAGATCGACACCGACCTCGACCTCCTCGGCGACTCCTGCGACCCCTGCCCCCTCGTCCACGACCCCTTCGGTGACCCATCCTCATGCGCGCGCGATGAGGACGGAGACGGCGTCAAGGACCTCGCCGACAACTGCCCTGGAGAGAGCAACCCCTTCCAGGTCGACTCGGACCAGGACGGCCTCGGAGATCTCTGCGATCCATGCCCGATCGTCGCCGACGCGCCGTCACACGACGGCTCGGCGTGCGCGTCCGACTTCGACGGCGACGGCGTCCAGGACGGCCTCGACGTCTGCCCCCAGGCCAGAGACCCGAACCAGTCCGACCGCGACGCCGACGGCGTCGGCGACGCCTGCGACGAGGACGTGGACGGTGACTCGGTCCTCGACCAGTGGGACGGCTGCCCGCTCATCTCCGACCCGGACCAGGTCGACTCCGACTCAGACGGCGTCGGCGACGCCTGCGCCGTCGACTCCGACGGCGACGCGCTCGACGACACCCTCGACCCCTGCCCTCTCGTCCACTCCATCCTCAACGTCCCCTGCCCCCTCTAGGCCTGGCGTCCCTCGACAGCATCCCCTCCGATGGAGACTCGCTCGGGTGAGTCGACTCGTACGTTCGAGCCAGCACATTATGACAAAAAACGTTACCACGGCACGCTGTTCGGTCATCACGACTGCGCGGCGCGAAAGCCCGCGCCGAACCGACCAAGCCTGGAACAACGCCACGCACCGCCAGCGCTGAAAAGCCGGGGAAGTAGCTCTGCAGGTAACGCGAGTGCCAGCTCGACTCGAACCGTCGCGGGGTCAAAGGTCGCGGGTTCGAGCCACGCCGTCTTCACCATGAGGACGCAGAAGGGCCAGATGCCGTGACGGCATCTGGCCCTTCTGCGTCCTCTGCATGTCGCCTCAGCGGATCTCGGTCGGCTCCGCCGTGAACTCGGCCTCGAGCAACCACGAGTCGTCGGCACCGTCACCGTCCGAGTCGAAGTTGATCTTGTTCTCCTTGAGCACGTCCGTGAGCGGGAGCGTGTTTCCGGGGGTCAACTCGATGATCGTCGCGTCCGCGTCGACCTTGGTCACGTAGCCCTTGAGGCGACCGTTCGGGATCGTCACGACCCCGTCCGTCTCGTCCAGGTTGCCCGTGAACTCGAGCTCGTTGAGCACGAGCTCTGTGCGCTTCTCCTCACCGTCGCTCTCGAACACCGCCACGAAGACGAACCGCTCGATGAGCCCGTCGATCGCCGCCGTGTCCGACTCGAGGGTCGCCGTCGAGTACACGTCGGGCGTCTGCGGGTCCCACTCGTACGCGCCAGGCGTGAGCGTCTTGAGACCCGAGCCTCCCTTGAGCTCGAACGTCCCCGCAGACGCGTCCAGATCCTTGATGTCGATCAACGCCACGATCGGGAAGTCGAGCTCCTGATCGAAGTTCTGGGAGAGGATGCCGTTGAGCGCGCGCAGCACCGGGTCCAACGTCACGAACGCCAGCGACGTGAAGCGGAGCTGGTAGCCCGACTCGTACTCCGACGGAGGTGTGGTGTCCTGACCTCCGCTCGTGTTGTTCGTGCCGGTCGTGCCCGACGTGTTGTTGCTGGCGGTCGTGTTGTTGGTGTTGTTCGAGTTGTTCGAGTTGTTCGCGTTGTTCTCGGACTCACCACCACACGCCGAAGCCAGCGCACACATCATCACCAACACACACAGCTTGCTCGTGCTCTTCATCATCGTTCCTGGGTCGTGGAGGTCGCTCACGCGTCTCCGTCGAGCAGCGCGAGCGGCTCATGGTTGGTCAGCGCCTGGAAGCGCTCGCCGCGCGCCTCGATCTGCGCGAGGGACAGGTCCTCGAGGTTCTCGTAGCTGAACTTCTCGACGTCGAAGGACGCCATCGTGCAGCCTACGACCGTCGCGCTCTTCATGCACGACGTGTCGAACGTGCCATGCTTCGTGAGGTACCCGAGCATTCCGCCCGCGAACGTGTCTCCCGCCCCGGTGGGGTCGAACACAGCCTCGAGCGGGTACGCCGGCGCGAAGAAGATGTCGCCCGGCGTGAACAGCAACGCGCCGTACTCGCCACGCTTGATCACCACGTAGTCCGGCCCCATCTCCTGGATCTTCTTGGCGGCCTGCACGACGTTCGCCTCATCGGCGAGCATGCGCGCCTCGCCGTCGTTGATGACGACCATGTCGACACGCTCGAGGACCTTGCCCAGCGCCTCGCGCTCGCCCTCGATCCAGAAGTTCATCGTGTCCATCGCCACGAACTTCGGCTCGCGGACCTGCTCGAGCACCTCGAGTTGGAGCGCCGGGTGGATGTTCGCGAGGAACACGACCTCGCTGTCCCGATACGACTCCGGCAGCACGGGGTGGAAGTCACCGAACACGTTGAGCTGCGTGTCGATTGTGATCGCCTCGTTCAGATCGTGGGTGTACTTCCCGATCCAACGGAACGTCTTGCCCTCGGTGCGGTGCAGCCCCTCCAGATCCACTCCTCGACGCCCGAGGAACTCGAGCGGCTCCCCAGGGAAATCCTCACCGATGACCGCGACGAGCCGCACGTCGGTGAAATAGCTCGCCGACGCGCTGAAATACATCGCCGAGCCGCCCACGGCGTCCTCGACCTTTCCGAACGGCGTCTCGATCGTATCCAGCGCAACCGAACCAACCACAAGCAGACTCATCTGACTCTCCTGCAAAATACCCTGACATCCACGAACGCCGCGAACCTTATGACGTGCATGGTTTGACCTCAAGAGGCCCTGAACTTCTCGAGCCTTTTTCTCACGTGCGGCGGCTCCGGCCTGTCACCGGGCTCACCGAGCTGACCACACGCAGCCATCTCCTCTTGCCCACGCGTCCGGCGCCTGAAGCACGAGATGTGGCGCTCGAGCAGGTAGTCCTTGAACGCGTCGATCGTGTCCTCCGTCGGCGGCTGGAACGGCGACTTCGGGTGCGGGTTGAACGGGATGAGGTTGATCTTCGACGGGATCCCGTGCGTCAGGCTGATCAGCCTCTTCGCGTCCTGGAGCGAGTCGTTGAGATCCTTGATGAGCACGTACTCGAACGTGATCCTCTGGCCCTTACGCAGCGGGTACGCCTTGAGCGTGTCGATGAGCTCGGCGATCGGCCAGCGGTCGTTCACCGGCATGATGCTGCCGCGCTGCTCGTCGGTCGTGCCGTTGAGGCTGATCGCGAGCTCGACGTCGACGCTGTCTCTTATACACATCTGACGCTGCCGACGATCTA
>CAJXPN010000035.1 GCA_913058025.1 uncultured Myxococcales bacterium
GTAGATCCTCGGCAGCGTCAGATGTGTAAAGAGACAGGCCCACGAGCCCCGCCCCGAGGATCACGTGGTCGGTGACCTTGAGGTCGGCGGCCAGTGAGAGCGCGAGGCCGACCTCGGCGCCCTCGCCCCCCATCGTCGCGGTCCGCCACCCGAGCGCGCCGCCCAGGGTCACGTCCAGGTTACGGTCCCCGGCGACGCGCCAGCGCGCGCCGGCGTCCCCCATCGAGTCGTATTTGGGCGCGTCCTCGGAGAAGAGGCGAGGCGAGACGAGCAGCGACGCGGCCACGTCGACGTCGGGGGCGATGCCGTACGACGCGCGGAGCCCGAGGAGGTTGAGGTCGTAGACCGTGACCTGGTCCGTGGGCGTGATCTGCGCGTTCGGAGACGCCACGCCGATGCCGGCGAGCGGGTCGTTGGCGACTCGCTCGTCCACGAGCGCGACCTCGGCGTCGGCCGGGTCGAGCAGCCCGTAGCCCGTCGTCGTCTGCTCGCCGTAACCCAGGTCGGGCGGTCGGGCGACAGGCTCCGCGCGTGCCTCGGACGAGGCACCGGTCGCGGCGGCGGCGGTGATGAGCGTGGCGCAGAGCGCGCGCATGAGGACCTCGGGTCGGTGGCGTGGGCGCCCACGATGGTCGCCCAGACCGGGCGCTCGAGACAAGCCGCATCGGGGAGGTCGCGGCTTGTGCGCGCGCACGGTCTGGGCGTACCGTGAACCCGCCCCAGGATGACATGAGACGACGCGGCACGAGCCGCCCCCCAACAGATGGTGAGACGGACGATGTATCAGCTCCTCATCGTGGACAAGAACGCCACGATCCCGCTGCACAGCACAGAGCCCAAGCACTCCTACCGCGCGCCTCAGATCGGGGAACACCTCGTGGTGAAGTGGGAGGGGCTGACCAAGATGTGTGAGGTCGTCGACATCTGGACGCACGTCAACCTCGACGGCGCCCAGCCCACACAACACGGCGTCCAGGTCCTCATCCGTTGGGCCAACGGGATCGACCCCGCGCTGTACGCTCGCCGCTTCCGCTGAGCTCGGCCCTCTCACCAAACCCTCCCCAGAGCGACCTCATGCACCACGCCCGCCACGCGCTCTTCGCGCTCCTCTGCGTCGCCCTCGCCCCCGCTCATGCGCTCGCCCAGGACGAGCCCGTCGAGCAGGATCCTCCCGCCGCGGAGGAGCCGGAAGAGACGCCCGCCGTCGAGGACGAGCCCTCCGAGCCCGCGCCCGTCGAGGACGAGCCAGTCGCCGAGCCGGTCGAAGAGCCCGAACCGGTCGAAGAGCCCGAGCCGGTCGCCGAGCCCGAGCCGGTCGAAGAGTTCGTCGAAGAGGACGGGGGCCCGGAGGACGTCGGCGGCCTGGACGTGCAGTACGGGGACGTCCTGTCGACGTTCACGTTCGGCTCGTACGCGCGCGTGCGCGCCGCCTCGGATCTGAACGGAGGGACGGCGCGCCAGGTGAACGTGGTGTCTCAGGGATCGAGGATCGACGAGAACAACTACGCCGAGCTCGAGTTCCAGCAGCTCTTCGAGCTGCCGGAGTCGGCGGACACGAAGTTCTACCTCCAGGCGGTGACGACGCTGGCGCTGGGGGCGGACCTGTTCCACTTCACGGGCGACTTCGACCAGGCGATCGCCGCGCGCAACATGTACGGCGAGGGCGGCTGGCGCACGGGAGACTGGACGATCGCGTTCTGGGCGGGATCGAGGATGTACCGCGGGGACGACATCTACCTGCTGGATTTCTGGCCGCTGGACAACCTGAACACGGTGGGAGGCGGCGGCGTGATCGCGCGCGACTGGGACTTCGGGCGGACCGAGTTCAAGCTCCACAGCGGCGTGAACCGACTGCTCAACCTGTACCAGTTCCAGCAGGTCGACGTGCCGGCCTACGACTTCGGCGCCGAGGACATCGTCTTCCTGAACAGGCTGCGCACGATCTCGTCGGCGCGCCTCCAGCAGGACATCTGGCTCTCCAAACGCGCCGACGGCTCGCCCAAGTCGGGCGCCAAGGTCCTGCTCTACGCCGAGGACCACCGGCTCCCGCAGGGTGAGCGACGACTGGACGACGGCGTCAGCACCGAGGTCGTGCCCGAGGAGTCGGGCGGCAAGGTCGGCGCCGAGGTCGGCCTGTGGACCGCCGACGGCTTCTTCAAGGGCTCGTTCGCCAACCTCTTCTTAGTCCAGTCGTGGGGCCTGGCGGCCTACGGCGAGTTCGGCGTCCCCACCGGGCTCAACATCAACGAGACGAGCGAGGGCGCCAGCCAGACGATGGTCGCGCTGGCCGCCGACATCGAGACGCCCCACGCCGGCCTGCTCATGGGCGCCTACTACAAGTACTTCCAGGACGCCGACCGCGACGCCCAGGACTTCGACGACTACTGGGAGTCCATCTTCGCCGCGCGCGCCCACTGGTACGCCACGCGCCACATCCACCCCGGCATCGAGCTCTCCTACCAGCTCCGCCGCCCCGCCGGTCCGTTCGCGCGCACCAACCAATTCGAGGTCCCCGCCGTCACCAAGGTCAGCGTCATCCAGGCGCTCACCCTCGACCGCGGCATGTACTCCCGCCCCCAGATCCGCTTCATGTACACCCTGAGCATGCTCAACGAGTCCGCCCAGGCCCTCTACAACCCGCAGGACCCGCGCTCACAGATGGCGACGCAGCACTACGCGGGTGTGATGGTCGAGTGGTGGTTCAACAACGCGAGCCTGTTCAGGCCCTGAACGATTTCAGCAACTTACAGCCTCACGCCGTGCGGTTCCTCGTCCATATGCCGCGTATGTGCTGGAGCTGAACACGGCGTTCCACCGTCTCAGCCGGGTTGAGGCGGCGCGGCCTTCGGGATCGCGACGTGAGGGCGAGGAACCTTCGTCACTTCTTCTTTTTCTTCTTCTTTTTGTTCGACGCGTCCGGGAGCTCGAGCGGGCCGAACCGCTCCTCGAGGCGCGCGACGATGGTCTCGAGGACCTTGAGCCTGGCGATGGGCTTGGACTCGGCGGGGACCAGGGTCCACGGGGCGTTGTCGGTCGACGTGCGCTCGATCATCTCACTGACCGCGGCCTGGTAGGCGCCCGCCTTCTCGCGGTTGCGCCAGTCCTCGTCCGTGATCTTGTGTCGCTTGTACCCCGTCTCCTCACGCGCGTGGAACCTCGCGAGTTGCTCGGCGTCGCTGATCTGGAGCCAGAACTTCAGGACGATGATGTTCGCCTCGCACAGCTGCTCCTCGAACTGATTGATCTCTCCGAACGCCCGCTTCCACTCCTCGGCGCGCGCGAAGCCTTCGACGCGCTCGACGAGGACTCGACCGTACCAGGAGCGGTCGTAGATGGTGATGCGGCCGCGCCTGGGGAGCTGCCGCCAGAACCGCCACAGGTAGGGGTGGGCGCGCTCCTCGTCGGTGGGCGCGGCGATGGGGATGACCTGGTATTGCCGGGCGTCGAGCGCGGAGACGACTCGCCGGATGCTGCCGCCCTTGCCCGCCGCGTCGCTCCCCTCGAACACGATCACCATCGAGCAGTCGTTCTCGGGCAGCTTGCGCGCGAGCATCCCGAGCTTGTTCTGCAAGAACTCGAGGCGCCGCTTGTAGGCCTTGCGCTCGATCGTCTCGGACAGGTCCATCACCGAGATGATGTTCGGCTCCTTCGGAGTGAGCTCCTCGGGCGGGCCCGGATCAGGCAGCGGCGGGCGCTCCAGGCGCCCCTCGATCGCCTCGCGGATGTGCGACGCCACGGTCATGTCCCGGTAGCGCGCGTCCTGCGCCTCGATGAGCGTCCAGGGCGCGACGCCCGTGTCGGTCTCACGGATGGCGCGCGCGGAGACCCGCTCGAACGTCTCGAAGCGCTCGTGGAAGTCCCAGTCGCGCTTGGTGACGCGGAAGCTCGTCATCGGGTCGTCGGCGAGCGCCTCGAAGCGCTCGCGTTGGTGATCCTTGGAGATGTGCAGCCAGAACTTGAGCAGGACGTTGCCCGAGGAGACGACCATGCGCTCGAACTCCTCGATCTTTCGCAGGCGCTGCTCGAACTCGGCGCCCGTCGTCTCCTCGAGGGCATGCTCGACGACCGGCCTCGTGTACCAGGAGCCCAGAAAGATCCCGATCTTCCCGTCCGCGGGCAGCCGCATCCAGTAGCGGTAGAACTCGGGGCGCTCGAGCTCCTCGGTCGTCGGCGCGCCGAGCGCGTGGGTGTGGATCCTGCGCGCGTCGGTCCACTCGATGAGGCGGTTGACGAGGTCGCCCTTGCCCGCGCCCTCCACCCCGCCGACGACGATCACGATCGAGAAGTCGGACTCCCTCATCCTGAACTGGGCGTCCAGCAACCCCTCGCGCATCTCCGGCTCGAGTTCATTGAACTCGTCCTTACTCAACGCTCTGCCAAGCTCGGCGACCTCGAACATCCTCGACCTCCTGTATGATGTGCCCATGAGCCTAACGGGCGCGACGCGTGACAACAAGTCACCCGGCGCGCTCAAGGCCAGGGTGCGCTCGCCCCTCGACCCCCCACGAGCGACGCGTTGGTCGCCGCGGCGAACATCCCGAACGCGACGGTCCACCACAGGCGCGCCGCCGGGATGCCGGCGTCCCCCCTGCGTGACAGAAAGATCCCCACGGCGGCCACCAGGTAGGCGGGGACGATCGCCACGGCGAACGAGATGAACTCACCCCAGAAGCTCGACTGCCAGGCCAGTGGCCCGACTTCAGGCGCAGCTCTTCCGAGCCAATGGCTCATTGCCGCCATGAGTCTCCTGAACCCGTCGCGCACACGACCGGGAAAAAACTAAACAAAAACAACAACTTAAGCCCTAAAGCCCAACCACGACGTTGAGGTAGACCCGTTGCGTGCGTGGGGGGGCTGATTTATAAAGCCACGCCGCACATCACTCGAGCCTATCGTTTCGAAGGAAGAACATGAGCCTGTACACAGACTACCTCGCACAAATCGACGCACGAGAGATCCTGGGCCTGCACCCCAAGCCGATCGAAGACGCACCGCTCGTCGAGGAACTCATCGCCCAGATCAAGGACGTCGATCACGAGCACCGTGCTCAGTCGCTCGACTTCTTCATCTACAACACGCTCCCGGGCACCACGAGCGCCGCGGGCGCCAAGGCGAGCTTCCTCAAGCAGATCATTTTGGGTGAGGAGGTCGCCGAGATCACGCCCGAGTTCGCGTTCGAGTTGCTCTCCCACATGAAGGGCGGGCCGTCGGTCGAGGTGTTGCTCGACCTCGCGCTCGGAGAAGACGCGGCGATCGCGCGCAGCGCGACCGACGTGCTCAAGACGCAGGTGTTCCTGTACGAGGCGGACACGGCCCGGCTCGAGGCCGCGCACGAGGCGGGCGACGCCCTGGCGACCGAGCTCCTCGAGAGCTACGCGAAGGCCGAGTTCTTCACCGAGCTCCCGCCCGTCGATGAGACCATCCAGGTCGTGACCTACGTCACGGCCGTGGGCGACGTCTCGACGGACCTGCTCTCTCCGGGGAGCGACGCGCACTCCCGCGCCGACCGTGAGCTGCACGGGCAGTGCCTCTTCGAGCACGACGAGGAGAAGCAGGCGCTGTTGCGCTCGCTCAAGGCCGAGCACCCCGACAAGCGGGTGATGTTGGTCTCGGACAAGGGCACCATGGGCGTGGGCTCGTCTCGTATGTCTGGCGTGAACAACGTCGCGCTCTGGACGGGCATCAAGGCCAGCCCGTACGTGCCGTTCATCAACATCGCGCCGATCGTGGGCGGGACCAATGGCATCTCCCCCATCTTCCTGACCACGGTGGGGGTGACCGGCGGGATCGGCATCGACCTGAAGAACTGGGTCAAGAAGGTCGACGCGAGCGGTGACGTTGTCATGGGCGAGGATGGCGAGCCCGAGCTCGAGCAGCTCTTCTCGATCGACACGGGCACCGTCCTGACCATCAACACCAGGACCAAGAAGCTCTACGACGAGGGCGGCACCGAGGAGCTGTGCGACATCGCCTCGGCGCTCACTCCCCAGAAGCTCGAGTTCATCCGCGCCCAGGGCTCGTACGCCGTGGTCTTTGGCAAGAAGCTTCAGACGATGGCCGCCGGGATCCTCGGTGTCGACGTGCCCCAGGTCTACGCGAGCGCCAAGGAGGTCTCGCACGAAGGACAGGGGCTCACCGCGGTCGAGAAGATCTTCAACGCGAACGCGGTCGGCACGACCCCTGGGGCCGTGCTTTATGCGGGCTCGGACGTCCGGGTCAGGGTAAACATCGTCGGCTCGCAGGACACGACGGGCCTGATGACCTCTCAGGAGC
The DNA here is from genome assembly GCA_913058025.1 of uncultured Myxococcales bacterium. Taxonomy (GTDB): domain Bacteria; phylum Myxococcota_A; class Bradymonadia; order Bradymonadales; family Bradymonadaceae; genus CAJXPN01. The sequence continues at coordinate 6,274 of CAJXPN010000035.1, forward strand.
TCGAGATGATGGCCGCGACCGTGATCTCGCCGACCGTCGACGGCTCCTACCAGTCGGGCTGCCACACCGCCTCGGTCTGGGACGACAAGTCGCGCAGAAACATCCCCAAGCTCATGAACTTCATGAACAAGTTCGGGCTCATCACCGCGCGTGACCCCAAGAACGAGTACCTCCCGATGACCGACGTCATCCACAAGGTCCTCAACGACCTCGCCATCGACGATTGGGCCGTCATCATCGGCGGCGACTCGCACACCCGCATGTCCAAGGGCGTCGCGTTCGGCGCGGACTCCGGGACGGTGGCGCTCGCGCTGGCCACGGGCGAGGCGACGATGCCGATCCCGCAGTCGGTCAAGGTGACGTTCAAGGGCGTCCTGAAGGACCACATGGACTTCCGTGACGTCGTGCACGCGACCCAGGCCCAGATGCTCAAGGCCTTCGACGGCGAGAACGTCTTCCAGGGCAGGGTCATCGAGGTTCACATCGGCACGCTGCTCTCCGATCAGGCGTTCACGTTCACGGACTGGACCGCCGAGATGAAGGCCAAGGCCTCGATCTGCATCTCCGAGAGCGACACGCTCATCGAGTCCCTCGAGATCGCCAAGGCACGCATCCAGTTCATGATCGATCGCGGGATGGACAACGGCCCACGCGTCCTCCAGGGACTCATCGACAAGGCTCAAACGCGCATCGATCAAATCCGTACGGGCACCAAGCCCGTGCTCAGGCCCGACGACAACGCCGTGTACGCGGCCGAGTTCGTCGTGGACCTGGATCAGATCATCGAGCCGATGATCGCCGACCCGGACGTGAACAACGAAGACGTCTCGAAGCGCTACACCCACGACACGATCCGACCGATCTCGTACTACGGCGCGAAGAAGAAGGTCGACCTGGGCTTCGTGGGTTCATGCATGGTCCACAAGGGCGACATGCAGATCCTCTCGCAGATGCTCAGGAACCTCGAAGACCAGAACGGTGAGGTGACGTTCAAGGCGCCTCTCGTGGTCGCGCCGCCCACCTACAACATCGTGCGCGAGCTCAAAGAAGAAGGCGACTGGGAGGTCCTGCAGAAGTACGCAGGGTTCGTCTTCGACGACGACGACCCCAAGGACACCGCCCGCACCACGTACCGCAACACGCTGTACCTGGAGCGCCCAGGGTGCAACCTGTGCATGGGCAACCAGGAGAAGGCCGCGAAGGGCGACACGGTCATGGCGACCTCCACTCGCCTCTTCCAGGGCCGAGTCGTCGCAGACAGCGACGAGAAGAAGGGTGAGTCCCTGCTCGCCTCCACACCCGTCGTCGTCCTCTCGACGATCCTGGGCCGTACACCGAGCATCGAGGAGTACATCGCCGCGGTGGATGGCATCACGCTCACGAACTACGCGCCGCCCACCCCGTAATCGAACCAGGCACGCCGCCTGGAACACCTGACCCGATGCCCGACACGAGGGTGCGTTTCTTCTGGAGACGCACCCTCGTCGCGTCTGAGCACGCCTGGACTTGTGCGCAGCGACAACGGCGGACGGTGTGCCAGGGACCTGCTCGAAGGCATACGCGTTCTCGCCGTTCAACAACGCGTCGTCGCTCCGGCCTCGTACGACAGCAAGAGCGAGCGTGTTGGGCCAGTGGTCACAGCAAGAACGCCCGCGCGAGACTCGTCCTAGCGGATGTACTCGTCATAGAAGTCGGCGAACGCGCTCACCTGAAACTCGTTGGCATCTTGTGAGATGGGAGCGTTCGGCAACACCGTCTCGAACCCGTGAAACCCACCCTCGTAGATCTTGAACCTCGTGGGCACCCCTGCCTCTTCGAGGGTCTTCATGAACGCGATGGTCTCGTCCTTGAAGGGTTCCATGTCGCCGACGAAGCTGATCGTGGGTGGCAGCTCGCTCAGATCCTCACGCAACGCGGGGGAGGCGTAGTCTGGGATGTCGCCTCCCAGGTGCCCAAGGTAGTTCTCCCAGGCCAGCGCGTTCGAGCGCCGGTCCCAGACCGGTGTACCCACCATGTTCTTGGCCGAATCGGTCTGCATGCGATGGTCCAACATCGGATAGATCGGCATCTGAAAGGCGATGTCCGCGGCCTTGGTGTCGACCACTTTCAAGGTCACCGCCGCCGCCATACCTCCGCCTCCGCTGTGACCGGCGATGATGAACTTGTCACTCATGATGCCGAGCTCGGCAGCGTTCTCCTTCATGAAGAGCAAGGTGTCGAAGCAGTCGTTCAACCCCGCGGGGAACGGATGACCCTCGAGCGAGAGGCGGTAGGCGGGCGCGACGATCGCCACGTCACGCCGCTTCAAGATGTCCTCGAAGAACGGGTTCGCCTGCTCCGGCACGCCGACCTGGTAGCCACCACCGTGGGCATAGAGCATCGCGGGGAGCGGCCCCTTGGCGTTCGCGGGTTTGTAGACGCGCGCTCGGATGTCGTGGCCCGGTGTCGACTTGCTCGGGATGAAGATCTCGTCGTTGACCATCCCCTCGATCTCGTTGCCTGTCATGGGTCGCATCCCGAAGCGTTGCATCAGGCGCAAGCCCCAGCGGCGCCTGGCGATCCAGGTGATCGCTCGACCTGGGAGGTAAGCGGACTGCAGGTCTTCGTGGTACATCGATCGCTTCATTCGTGGTGCTCCTCGCTCAAGTGGTGTCTGTGAGACAGGTGCTCAAGACGGCCGTTCTGGCCATGGGTTCGAGACGAACCCCACGGCCTGGTGTCTTCTGACGCCCATAAAGGACACCCTGTCATCTAAATAACCAACAGGGTGTCGGAAAATAAATGACAGGGTGTCCCTTGTCAAGATTCAACGAATGAAGAATCCGTTCGAGCCCATTGAAGACATCCATGAGCTGGTCTCGCGAGCGTGAGCATGCCGTCGCGTCTCGGCTCGAACAGTCGACCGACATGGCGTCACCCGAGAGCTCCGTCCCCATCGACCTTGCCCTTGCGCTCATGAATCAGGGTTGTAAGAATTCGGCCGCGCACGCGCCATGTTTCATGGCGATTGAGCAAGAGAGGTGATGTTCGTGGCTGATAACGGCAAAGATTTCCAAAGAGCGCGCTCCAAAGATCAAAAGAGAGAGCGACGCCAGGACATCTTGAGCGCGGCGCGCGCCCACCTCGCAGACGTGGGCTTCGAAGGGTTCTCCATGGGTCCCCTGGCCAAGGCTGCAGGCCTCGCGCGCGCGACGCTGTACCTGTACTTCCCCTCTCGTGAAGAGGTGCTTCTCGAGCTCTATCTGGAGTCGGCTCGAGCCTGGACCAGTGCCATAGAGCGTTCGGCCTCACCTGGAATGTCGCCCGCCGACTTCCTCGACGTCTTCTATGACGTCTCCTTCGAGACACCTCTGTTCCTGGAGCTGGCGCCACGACTCGCGGCCACGATCGAGGTCAACGTCTCGCCCGAGAGCCTGATCGCTGGCAAGCGTATGAACGCCGAGTTAGCCCAGCGATTGGTCGTCCACACCTCGTTGATCTTCTCGCTCTCACTCGAACAAAGCGCGGCAATGTTCACCGGGCTGTTCGCCCTGCTCATCGGCAGCATCCAAATCATGACGCGACCGAACGTCGACCTGGACCCCCTCCCCGAGGACGTTCGAGAGATGATGACGGGCCTGGACTCGAAGGCGCTCTTCTTGACGAACGGCGTGCTCCTGATGAAGGGAAGCCAGGCCTCCGTCGGCTCCTCGAGCCAGAGCTGAGTCCAACCGCTCGAGAGCATCGACGGCGCCCGGATGGCGCACCACCCCGCCCCGACTCTTCATGCTCGCGCCCGGCGCGAAGAGGCGAACTCTGACCAGGGCTCAGCTCCCGGAGTCGAGCTCGTCGAGGAGGATGCCTCGTAGCAGGTCGAGCGTCCCGTCGGCTTCTGGTGTCTGTTCTCCGGACAGGAACCACCCGAGCCACATGTCGACCAGATCCAGGGCCTCGTCGCTCAACGCCCACTCCGAGTTCTGGATCGACGGGCCGCGTGCTCCGAGCGGGAGCAAGTGGTCGAACCGGAGGATCGAACACGGGGTGTCTTCGTCGGCGAAGGGTAGCGACTCCCACATGTACTGGGGAAACTCACACGCCTGGACGGCGTCGATGAGGCGTGGGTCCCAGCCGCCTGGGAAGCCAGCGCGGCCGACGCCGTAGTAAGGAGCGACGATCAGGGACTGGGCGTGTTGCCAGCTCGCGCCTCCGGCCTGGAGGCTCTCGTCGGGTGCTCTGCCCGGGCCAGCCAAAACGAGCGCGGGCCTGTACCTGGCGCGGTAGACGCAGTGCGCCTCATCCGGCCTGGGCGGCATGGCCGCCACGGATCGGGCCTGGGTGTCGGGATCCTCGGTCCGATGCCGTGCGATCGCGTAGGCGGCCTTCGAGTGGTCCTCTGGATCGCCATGTTCGAGCGCCTCCATGGTGTAAGGCTCATCGAGGACGCTGACGGTGGGCAGGTGCGCCCAGACCACGGAGCCGCGGCGGATGGTCGCGCTCGGCACGAACCACTCCGAGAGCACCTCCTCGGCCAACGCGATGCCCTGGAGGCTGTTTTCGGGGTAATCAGTCACCGTCTTCCATTCTCCTCATTTTCGAATTCCAGACCGAAGGGTCGAAGTGAAGCTCGCCCTCCTTCTCACCGACCTCTTCGCCGGCGAGTGAGTCCACCCACCTGCGTACTTCATCGAACACCTCGAGCCGAGGAGGCCTCGACAGGGGAGACTCCCTGACCTGCTTGGCGCGCTGGAGCTCCTCGAACCTGGCCTTGGCCTGGGCGATGCGCGCGGCCCGCTGGGGCGCCTTCTTTTTCTTGGCGGGCGCCTTCATGCGCGTCCTCACCTCGCGGAGCAGGTCGTGGTCGAGCGCGACCAAGGAGAGGTCGAGCGGCTCACCTGGCGCGGCGTGGACCATGGGCGCCGTGATGTAGACCGCGCTCAGGAGAGAGTCCGAGTCGTTGCCGTGCTCGAGCACGACCCCGTGGAGTCGGATCGTGAGGGGGCCAGGCAGCTCCTCCTCCATGCGCTCGAACAGCTCCTTGTCTCGGAGGCTGTAGGACGTGTTCGCCGGGTCTGCGGCCTTTGCCTTGGATCTCGGCGTGTGGACCTTGGCGCCGGCCTTGGACATCGCGACCCGGACTCGCTCGTGGGCGTCGAGGTTCCATGGACCGAGCGCGTGAAACGCCCACTCGATCCCGGTGAACGGCTCCCCACCCTTCCACTCGGCGTACCCGAGATCGGCGAGGTAGAGGTAGTGGAGGAGGTCCGTGGTTCGCAGGCGATGCTGCGTGCGATCGGTGAGTCTGCCCGCGCTCAGGAGGACGTACGCGAGGAGCTTGTCTGTGTGTTTACGGTTCAACGAGCCAAACCTCTTCTCCCGCGATGTGATGGCGTGACGCCGGCATACCGGGAACCCTACCACGCCGTCGATCCGCGAAGACAGCGCAGCCCCCGAGCACGTCGTTGCCCAGGAGAGGGTGTGTGCTGCAAGATGCTGCCACGACGATGGAACACACACGATGAGGTCACCGCATGGGTCAACGCTCCTTTGATGAGACCTTCGAGCTCGAGCGCGAGCTCGAGCCGCTCCGACGCACCAGGACGATCCAGGAAGCCAGGCTGGAGGCGCTGCTCGAGTCCGAGCGAGGGCGCATCGCGTCCGAGATCGTCGAGGCCCTCGACGCGTCGCTCGCGGCGCGAGGGTACAGGCGCGCGCAAGGCTCGGGCGCCGAGCACGCGTGGGCCGTAGACGGCGCCGACGCCTCGCAGAGTGTCGTCGTCTCCTCGCCGTCGGGTTCGGAGGCCACGCTGAGGGTGCGGCATGGCGCGCGCGACGGCGTCGCGTTCACCATCGACCACCCCTCGTTCGCCGCGCTCGCGCCTGGTGAGCAGGGACACGACGACCCCGCGAGCCTGGAAGCTGCGTCCTCACCCTCCCTCGGTGACCTGAGCCATCCACCAGGCCCATTCAGGAGCCCTCAGGAGGACGACCATCGGCGCTACCACGCGCGGGTCGCCGGGATGAGGGCAGACATCGCCGAGGCCAGCCAGGCCATCGCCGAGCTCGGGCTCGCGATCTCGAGCTTCGAGGCAGGCGGACCCTACCGGTTCGTGTCCGAGGGGGGCGATCGGCTCGAGACCGTCGAGGCGATGCTCGACGCCATGCTCGAGGCGTAGCGGGGCGCGAGGCCTCAGGGATCCGAGAGGCCCTCGGCGAGCATGTCGTAGACGACGCGGACGCGGCGGCTGGTGGCGAGCTCGCGCCGGGAGACGAGCCACATGGGGACAGGGACGGGTGGCATCCGGGGCAGCGCCCGCCGCATCCCGGGCGTGGAGTCTCCGACCTCCTCCATCATGAAGCAGATCCCCATGCCCTGGCGCGCCATCTGCCACTGGACGAGCTGGTTGCCGGAGACGAGCGGGAAGTTGCGCTCGGTCAGCGCCAACCCCATGGCGTTGAGGAACTCGAGCATCTGGGTGCCGCGCTCGAACGCGATGAAGGTCGCCGCGGAGAGCGCTTCAGGCGTGATCGGCTCCCCGAGCTCGGCCAGGTAGGCTTCTGACGCGTACAGGCCGCCGTGGCTGACCTTGAGCTTGCGCCCAACCAGCTCGGGGTC
>CAJXPN010000036.1 GCA_913058025.1 uncultured Myxococcales bacterium
GAGCGAGGGCCCCGCGCGCGCCGAGGCGCTCACGAGCTTGGCGACGCTGCTCGAGCGTCAGGGCAACGGCAAGGACATGGCGCGTAAGCTGACCCCTTACGCCGAAGACGGGAACCCGGAGCTGCTCGCGCGCCTCGGGCTCGCGATCGTGTCGCAGGGTGATCGGGACAACTCGGAGATGATGCTCCAGCAGGTCCTCGACGCGGGCTCCGGAGCCACACCCGAGGCTCAGGCTCGCGCGCACTACGGCATGGCCGAGGTCCTGCTCGAGACCTTGAAAATCTACCCCGACCCGGACGACATCGACCTCATTCAGGAGTTCATCGCGATCGTCGAGGTGACTCAGCAGACCTACCTGAACGCGGCGCGTCAGGGCTCCCCGGAGTTCACCGCCGCCGCGCTCAGCAGGCTCGCGTTCAGCATGCGCTACTCGGCCGACAGGGTCGGCAAGATCAAGATGCCAGACGGGCTCGACGCGACGGGCAAGGACACCGTGCGTCGCGCGCTAGAGGCGCGTGTCACTCAGCTTCGCGCGCTCGCCGACGAGGCGTTGGCCGCGTGCGCTCAGCAGGTCTGGCAGTCCGCGCTGCTCGACCCGGTCGTGGTGGGTTGCCTCAAGGGTGAGCCTCTGGGCAACGCGCTGGTGCCCTTCGATCAGTTCTCGTCGCGCTCGGCGAATCCGAAGCAGCCCAAGGGTATCGACAAGCTGCGCGATCAGCTCTCCAAGAACCCCGAGGACATCGAGAGGCTCCGCGCCTTGGGCGAGTCGTTCCTCGACGCGGGCGACCCGCACGTCGCGAGGCTCATCTTCGCGCGCGCGCTTCAACTCGGAGGTGGCCCCACGGAGCAGAACCTGCTCGGGATCGCGAGCTTCCAGATCGGTGACCGCGCCGGCGCATACTCGTCCTTCTCTCAGGCCGCCTCGGGTGGCCTCGAGGCCGGACGCAAGAACATGATCTTCGTCCTCGACGACGCGGGCCTCGGCTCGCTCGAGGGTGAAGTTCGCGAGAAGATCGCCTCGGGCAAGCCGGGCGGTCGTCTTCTCAACTGACGCGAGTGAGACCATGAGAACACGAATACTCGCCGCGCTCGTCGCGGCCTCGCTCCTGGGCGCCTGTGGTGGAAGCGTTGCGCCGATCAGGCTCGACGACTCGTCCGTCCCGCTCGCCTCGCGCAAGCTCATCGCGGACACGCAGGACACCGTCTCGATCGCGCGCCTGTCGCGTGACGCCGCAGCGCGCGATTATGATCGCGCGAAGGCGACCCGGAGGGACCTCGTCGAGAAGCGCTCTTGGCCCAAGGACATGAGCGGCGCGGTCGTGAAGCTCACCGCGCTCGAGGATCGCCGCGTCGAGTTGGCGCGTGCGGAGCTCGATCTCGCCGAGTCCAAGCTCGGGCTAACCAACGCCAAGTATACGCTCCTGACCGCGCAGACCGCGATGCGTCATGACCTGGCAGTCTACGACCTCAAGCCGCTGCGTGAGCAGGTCGATGGAGCGCGTTCCAAGGTCGAGTCGAACACCTCCGCCGTCGTCCAGATGCGCGCCGACGTCGACTCGCTCACCGAGGAGTGGTGGGGCTCGTACTCCGCGTTCGCAAAGGGCGGCGGCAAGACCGCGACGTTCCATCAGTCGACCGCCGACGTGCCCGACTTCGTGCCTCCTCCCGAGGAGAAGGCCGAGGAGGAGGAGGCGGGCGCTGAGGACTCCACCGAGGCTTCGAGCGAGGCCGAAGAGGCCGCAGACGCGCTCAAGAGCCTCGCGAAGGAAAAGAAGGAAGGTAAGGAAAAGTGAACGATCTCATTCGTATCCTGTCGTGTGCGTCTCTGGTTGCCTCGATGGCTTGTTCGACGACTCCGAAGGCCGACGACGTCGACCCGATCGAGACGCCCCGCGCGGACGTCGAGCCGGGCGACGTCGAGGACGTCGTGGAAGCCGCCGCCACGCCGACTCCTCCCCAGCCCGCGGTCGCGCTCGGTGTGCTCTACGAGGAAGAGAACATCGAGGCGCTCAACGACTGGTCGTTCGAGTTCAATGATTGGGAGTCGATTGGTCCGTTCGCGAACCTCATGCCGATCGCCAAGGTCATCGAGATTTTGGGAGAGCCCGAGACGGTCGAGGACCAATCCGAGTGGTATGGGAGCCAGGTCGACGTCTACGAGTACCCCACCAAGGGCTACACGTTCCACGTCTCGCGTGACGAGGACGACTACGATGGCAAGGTGCTCTCGATCTCGGCGCGTGGTCCCGCGATCGAAGCGACCAAGCTGGGCATCAAGGTCGGCTCGCACGCCGAAGAGGTCGAGAAGGTCTATGGGCCGTACGTGAACTGGAGGGTGAGCGGGGAGAGCAACCTCTCGATCGGCTTCATGTACACCTGGGTGCAGTTCCTGCTCGTCGACGGGTTCGTCGTGGAGATCCACGTGGGCACCGGCGACCCGTTCGACTCGTTCGGTGACGGAGAAGACTGAGTTTCGTCGTAGGAGAGAGGGAGGTGAGCGGGGGGCGACGCGTCGAGCGTCGCCCCGCCTCGTCGTGGCCGCCAAGTAGGGGCCGCCTGGCAGGGTCAGTCCTCCTCGATGGGGGCCTCTGGCGTCATCGGGCCGAGCCCGCCGTAGAGGTCACGCTGCGCCCCGGTGATCGTGCGCGTGGCGGCGATCTCTCCGAAGACCATGGCGCCCTGAGTCGCGGTGCGGCTGAAGTCGCTGCGGTCGACGGTGTAGAGGCCGAAGCGGGGGCCGTAGCCTTCGGCCCACTCGAAGTTGTCCATGAGGGACCAGTGGTAGTAGCCGCGGACATCGGCGCCTTCGTCGATGGCGCGCTGGACCTGCTCGAGGGTGCGGACGACGTTCTCGGCGCGGCGAGGCCCGGTGTTCGTGGCGATCCCGGCCTCGGTCACGAGCAGCGGCATGCCCGGGTAGCGCTCGGTCATGTTCATGATGACGTTGTAGATCCCGGGCTCGTAGTACCAGTAGCGCATCTCGGGGACGTACTTGGTGGGGTCGTCGAGGCGTACGCAGGAGCCGAAGTCTACTGGGGGGATGCAGACGGTCGCGTCGACGAGGGGGATGAGCGCGGGCGTGCCGGTGACGCCGGCCTGGAAGTAGTACTGTACGCCGAGCCAGTCGAGCTTGCCGGTCCAGTCGGGGTGAGACTCCTCGGCGACGGTGTCGAAGTCGGCGTCGAAGGTGCCGTTGAGGATCGAGTCGACCCAGAGGTAGTGGAAGACGTAGTCGACGCGATCGCGCGCGGCGATGTCGCTGGGGTCCTCGGAGAGGCGGTTGCGGTTGGTGGCGACCCAGTCCACGATGGACAGGCTCATGCCGACCTCGGCGGCGACGCCGTCGCCGTCGGCGTCGAACGTGTCGTTCTCCTTGATCGCTTCGTAGATTGCCACGTGCGCGGCGATGTAGTTGCGGACGACGGTGACCATCTTGGTGGGGTCGTCGCTCAGCAGCAGGCTCTTGCCTGGGGGGAAGACGCCCTGGCCGTAGCTCGCGAGCAGGTAGTTGATCGGCTCGTTGATGGTGCACCAGTCGTCGACGCGATCGCCGTAGGTGCGCGCGAGGAGCGCGGCGTGTTCGCGCAGCTCCTCGATGATGAGCTCGCCGCCCTTGGGGTGATCCCAGCCGCAGAGGTCGGTGTCGAGCGGGTCGTCTTCAGGGCCGCAGCCCATCTCGGTGCGGAAGTCGTCGACCCAGATGGGGCTGGAGAAGTGGTGGAGCGTGATCATCGGGCGGATGTCGGCGGCCTCGAGCGCGTCGAGGTATTCGCCGTAGTGGTCGAGGCCTGCCTGGTCGATGACGTCGCGCTCGGGTTCGATGCGGGACCACTCGACGCTGAATCGGTAGGCGTCGAGGTTGAGCTCCTGCATCAGCGCGATGTCTTCGAGCGCCTTGGACTTGCCGCGCACGGCGTCACCGACGGGCTCGGATTTGCCCGCGCCGCCCTGATCGACCGGGAGCGTCCAGTAGTACCAGTCGTTGTCGACCAGTCCGTCTTCGATCTGGGCGGCGGCGGTGGCGGCGCCGAACCGGAAGCTTCCGGCGCCCTCGGTCCCCGAGATTCGGTTCATCTCGGGGAACGCGAGGGCGTTCGGATCGCCGGCGTCGGCGCCGCCGTCCGAGGTCGCGTCGGGGCCGGCGTCCTGGGTGGTGTTGTTCGAGTTGTTCGAGTTGTTGGCGTTGTTTGCGGCCTCTCCCGGGCCGCACGCGCTCATGGCGAGCGCGGTGAGGATGGCCGAGGTCCTGAGGGCATGTCTCATGGGTGTTCTTCCTGAGTCGTTGTGTTGTCGGGCGCGCCGGTCACGGGCGCGTACGTGTCATCAAGCAGGGCGCCGAGCCGTGTCCGTCGGCAGGGCGCGCCTGACGATGTGGGTGAAGCCAGTGGTGCAGTAGTAGGGATGCTTGCGGTAGAGCGTCTGGAGCGTGTTCATTGCGCCAACAAGGTCGTCGTTCGTGTTGGCATACACGACCTTCATGCAGCGCATGGGGTGCGCCTTCGGGGTCATGGTCTCGGCGAATTCGTGGGCGAAGTGGTGCTGGGCGTGGTGCGTTCGATCATGTCGCTCGTCCGGGTGTGAAACGCGAAGAGCCGATGCTGTCGCATCGGCTCCTTGGGTTCAACCTCGTCGTGTCGGCGGCCCCTTCGGGCCGCCGGTGGTCCGCAGGTTCAGGAGGTGTAGAGCGCGTTGAAGTACGCGGTCAGCACGTGGTTCCTGGCGTCGGTGGGCATGGAGTCGAGGAGGCTATGGATGGGCCCCATCTTCTCGGGCATCGACGATCCGTTGACGCCGACCATCTTGAGGATCTCGCTGATGGTGCTGGCGTCGATGGAGGCCATGTCCAGGCCGTTGATCATGGCGGCGGCGGGGTTGAAGCCGCCCTTCTTCTTCGAGGCGGCCTCGTCGGCGCGGTCGTAGGCGTCGGCGAGGTCGTCGATGAAGTCCTCCATGCGCCCGACGTTCTGGGGGGCGATGGTGAGGTGGATGTTGGCGGGGTAGTCGCCCATGGAGAGCTGGGGCTGGACGTGCCAGCCGAGCTCGGTCATGAGGTCGGCGACGTCGAAGGGGCTGGGGCCGCCCTCGTCGATGCCGATGGCGACCAGTGACATCCTGGGCTCGCCCATGATGTGGAGGCCGTCGATGGACTCGACGCCCTCGATGACGATCTCGGTCTCCTTCTTGAGCTGACGCGCGATGTCGAGGTAGCGCTCGTCGCCGACGTAGTTCAGGACGGCGTATGCGGCGGCCATGGGTCCGCCGGAGCGCGACGACTGGACGACGGCGTTGACGACGGTGTAGCCGGACCAGTCGGCGCACGAGAAGATCTGGTGGTGGCGCACGGCGGCGTCGCGGTAGAGCACGACGGAGGCACCTTTGGGGCAGTACGCGTACTTGTGGTAGTCCATCGAGATGGACGTGACGCCGGGGACGGAGAAGTCGAAGGGCTCGACGGTGCCGCCGAGGCGCGCGAAGTAGGGGAGGAGCCAGGCGCCGATGCAGCCGTCGACGTGGAGGAGGACGCCGCGCTCGAGCGCGAGCTGTCCGAGCTCGGTGATCGGGTCGATGACGCCGTGTGCGTACGAGGCGGCCGAGCCGACGATGAGCGCGGTGTTCTCGTCGATGAGCGCGGCCATGGCGTCGACGTCGGCCTTGAAGCTCGTGGTGTCGACGGGGGCGATGCGGCACTCCATGTCGAGGTAGTGCGCGGCCTTGTGGAAGGCGGCGTGCGCGGTCACCGGGATGATGATGTTGGGCTCGGCGATGCCGCGGACCTTGCGGGCGTAGTTCCTGGCGGCCTTGACCGCGCAGATGATCGACTCGGTGCCGCCGCTGGTGAAGTTGCCGACGGCGCCCTCAGGGGCGTTGAGGTGCTCCAGGCCGATGGCGACCACGCCGGTGTCGAACTTGAGCAGGCTCTTGAAGACGGTGGGGTCGAGGCCGTTCTCGGAGAGGTACATCATGTACGCCTCCTTGCCGACGCGCTCGATGTCGTCGCCGGCGTGGTAGACGTAGCTGAACGCCGAGCCTCCTCGCCACTTCAGGTCTTCGGCCTTGAGGCCTTCGAGCTCACCCATGATCTCGTCATGGCTCAATCCGGTCTCGCGCAAGGCTCCCTTCGTCATCATCGCTCCTCTTCGTCTGTGGGTCTCGGGCCGAGGACCATGATCATGGCCTCTTCCGCTATGTGCATGAGGTCGAGCGTGGCGCCCGACTGGAACCATTCGTTGAAGCCCGCGCGGATGACGCCGATGAGCGCTCCGGCGCGGAGCCTGGCGTACATGGCCTCCTCGGTGCCTTCCTTGATGCGTGAGGTCAGCGCCATCACGAGCGTGGCCTCCCACGCCTTGTCGAACGTCGCGTCGACGATCTCGAGTCCGGGGACCACCGAGACCAGCTCATGCTGCGCGAGCAGCTCCTCGACGCTCTCTTCGAAGACGGCGACCATCTGAAGCGACGTGCGGCGCACGGCCTCTCTGGGGTCGTTCGACCTGGCGAGCTCGTGGAGCATGAGCTCCTGGAAGCGATCGATTCGCTCTCCGCGCTCGGGGAAGACCATCGACTCCTTCGTCGGGAAGTAGCGGAACACCGTCCTGCGGCTCACGCCGGACGCGTCTGCGACCTCGTCGACGGTGGTCTCGTCGAACCCCTTGCTCAAGAAGAGCTCTCGGGCCGCGAGCGCGATCGTTCGACGTGTACGCTCCTTCTTGCGTTCTCTGTGCCCTGGTGGTCGACTCATGATCGCTCCGCGTGGTTCGTTTGTGACACCCAGGTGCGGCTTGGTGGCACCCATTGGGGGGAAGATGTGCCAATTGACACTCGATGTCAAGCTGGTTTTTGCATCGGGTGAAATAATGGGCGCCGCGGTGGTGTCTGAATTGGCAGACCGTTTTGGAGGCTCTAGTGCGAATGTCAGCGGTGTCGATGGTGTCGTGTCTCGTGGTGTGCGCGGGTGGTTGCGCGACAGTCGCAGCTCCAGCGGCGCGTGGTGTCGGCGCGGCCGTGGACCTCTCGGGCGGCGCAGAGGTCGCGTCCCCGGAGGCGCCGGGCACCGCCGCGCGTGACTCGGGGAAGCGCCGCGCGCTGATCGTCGCCATCGGGGACTACCCGGAGGGTTCGGGCTGGCAGGATCTCGCGTCCGAGCGCGACGCGTACGCGCTCAAGCGTGCGCTGCGGCGCAAGGGCTTCGCGCGCCGAGACGTCCGCACGCTGCTCGATGCTCAGGCCGACGCCGAAGGCATACGCGCAGCGCTCGCGCAGCTGCTCGAAGAGAGCGGCCGCGGCGACGTGGTGCTGATCCACTACTCGGGCCACGGCCACCAGATCACCGACGAGGACAGCCCACCCGAGGAGGCAGACGGCTACGACGAGGTGCTCGTGCCACACGGCGCGCCGTCTTCGCCGCCGCCCGGCTACGACGGCTCGGCGCACATCAGGGACGACGAGATCGGCCAGTGGCTCGAGCGTTTTCGAGACCGCGTGGGTCCTGGGGGCGCCGTGGTCATGACCGTGGACGCGTGCCACTCCGGGACGATCACCAGGGCGCGCGCGGCGGTCCGCGGCGGGACGTCGGGTCCGATCGGCGCGCCGGCGGCGGGCGCGGTCGGCGCTCAGGAGGGGGACTCGGGGTTCGACGCGTCCGAGGCGACCGGGGAGCGCGCGCCGCTCGTGGTGTTGTCGGCGTCCTTCTCGGGTCAGAACGCGATGGAGGTCCTGGCCGAGGACGGCGAGCCGATGGGCTCGTTGACGTGGGCGTTTGTGAAGGTTCTGGAGCGCGCGAGCGCGCTGGAGACCTTCGACGAGGCCTTCGCACAGATCGACGAGACGATCCGTGCGAAGGTGCCGGGGCAGCGCCCACAGTTCTTTGGTGACGGCGACGCGTTCGTGTTGCAGCAAGGCCGCGGGCTAGACGCGCCGTACGAGGTCATCGATGGCTCGGATTCCAGGGTCAAGCTGGACGCCGGCGCGCTGGCTGGGCTGGACCTCGGCGCGAAGGTCGAGCTCGTGCGAGGCGGTGAGGTCGTGGGCGCGGGTGAGGTCGTCTCGGCGGACGCGCTCTCCTCCGAGGTCCAGCTCGACGCGCCGGTGGAGACGCCCATGACGGCGCGGGCGAGGCTCGTGCGCCTGGGGTTCGGCGACCTGCGCGTGCGCGTGGCGGTGGAGGGTGAGGGCCCCGAGCGCGACAGCGTGGAGGCCGTGCTCGATGCGATGCCGGTGCTGGAGAAGGTCGCGGGCGACGCGGAGGTGTACGTGTCCGTCGAGGGTGGCGCCTGGGAGGCCCGAACGAGGGCAGGGCGTGCGCTCGCGACCGGGGCGACGTCCTCGGGAGGTGGAGCGCTCAGGGCCGCGCTCACGAGGCACGCCCGGAGGCTCGCGCTGGAGCGGGTAGAGCTCGCGGACGAGGGGATCGCGTTGAGCGCGGTGGTGAGGCGGGCGTCTCACCGTTGGGACGGGAGCGGTTGCGCCGGGACCTCACCAGGGGAGAGCCCCAGTTCGGGTGCGCTCGCGATTGGCGACGAGTACGTCCTCGAGGTCACCAAGAGAAGCGAGGGGCCGCTCTACCTGACGGTGCTCGTGTTGGGGGCGAGCGGTGAGGTCACGCAGCTCTTCCCGCCGCTGGGCGCGACGAGCGAGGGCGGGTTGTTGCCCGCCGGCGCGAAGACCTTCGTGGTGCCGAGGTGTCTGACGGCCTCGGCGCCCGCCGGGTCGGACGTGTTCAAGGTGTTCGCGACGCGCGCGCCGGTGGACTTCGCGCCGGCGCTCGACGGCTCCAAGACGCGCGGAGCGAGGCGAGATCCACTCAGCGAGCTGATCGCGGGCGCGCTCGAGGGGTCGGCGACGCGAGGGTCGGCGCCGAGCGGTGCGGGGCGCACGGCTTCTGTGACGGTGGTCACGCTGGAGCCATGAGCGGGTAGAGGCGCGCCTCAGGGGTCGGAGAAGTCGATGCTCTTCGCCACCTCGTCGAAGCGGGTCTCCCACTCTCCGAACTCGGACTTCTCGGTGAGCCCGACGAGCAAGTACATCTTTCCGCCGTGCATGAAGTGGTAGCTGATCGACCGGAAGGACTCCCCCTGGAGGACCTGGTCGGCGACCCTCCACCCCCCCTCGACCCCGTCCGCCTCGATGACGCCGCTGTCGAACTGCACGACGCCCTGGCTCCGCAGCTGTCGGCTCGACTCCTCCTCGTACCTCTCGATCGTGAACTCCGCGGGGACGGTCTGGACCGTGAGCATCATGATCGTCTCGGAGTCGGGATCGGCGCGAGAGACGACCATGTTCGGTGCGTTGAACCCATCGCCCCAACCCGCCGGGAACGTCGCGGTGATGCCGTTGCCGCTGTAGACGCCGGTCGCCTCGTCGAAGCCTCCATCGCACCCCACGCTCAGCATGAGTGACGATGAGACGAGTATGGCGGCGATATGGCTTCTCATGACGGGCTCCTGCTGTCGTGGGTGGGTAGACCATCACAGTAGCCCTCGCCCCCGTCGAAACGTATTCGAATCTTTGCGCGTGGTTAGTTCGGGTCGCTCGCCGAGGGCGTGGAGACGGTGAAGTCGCGCAGGAGGTTGTCGCGGTCGACCGTGGGGTGTTGGCGCCCGCGGGTGAGCTCGGGGACGCGGCGGATGACCTGGTCCCTCAGCTCTGAGATGGAGAGGGCGCCGTCTGGTCCCGACTCTCCGCTGGAGAGCGCCTCGAGCAGCGCCTCTGTGAAGGCGCCGTTGGCCCAGGCGTCGGACTCGAGCGAGAGCTCGTGTCCGAGCGAGGAGGAGAAGACGATGGCGCCGGTGCGGCGGCGGAGGTCGCGGTAGATGAGGCGGCGACCGTAGGTCGAGAGGGCGCGGTCGCGCGCGGTCGAGAGCGGTGAGGATTCGACGCCGCGGCTGCGCTCGCCGGCGGCCTGCCCGCGCCCAGGCGAGGGGTCCTCTCCGGACTGGCAGGTGTCGATGAGCGCGAGCTTGTCGCGCGCGGCGACGCTGGCGTCGAGCAGGGACTCGATGAGATCGAAGGGGGCGGCGGTCTCGGGGAGCGCGGCGGGGTCGGCGTCGTGGGTGAGGAAGTAGTAGTCGGCGGCGTCGTCACGCGCGTGGAGCCCGTGCCCCGCGAGGAAGACGACGACGGCGTCCTGTGGGCGCGCGCGCCTTGTGAACGCGCGGGCGGACTCGAGCGCGCGCTGGGTGACCTGCTCGTCGACGAGCAGGAGGGTCTCGACCTTGGCGAACGGGCCCGGGTTCGACGCGAAGAACGATGAGATGTCGCGTGCGTCCTGGGCGGCGTACTCGAGGTCGGCGGTGTCGGGGTCGGCGTACTCTGAGACCCCGACGGCGAGGAGGTAGAGCGTGCGCGGCTCGGGCTCGAGCGCGGCGGTGAGCGCGCGCTCGGCGTCCTCCAGGCTCTGCCCGGAGCGGGACGCCCACTCGGCGGCGGTCACGCGCCCGCGGCGCTCGAGGATGAACCCGGCGAAGGCGCGGTGGATGGCGAGCGGGTCGCGCTGGGGCTGGGGGCCGAACACGAAGTCGAAGATCTTCTGATAGAACGGCTTCTCGACGCGCTCGTGGAAGCGCTTGATGCGGCCTCGCCCTCGGCCTCGGCGCGACCCGGTGTCGCTGAAGATGTTGAACCAGAAGACGAACTCAAGGAGCTCGGCGAGCAGGCGAAGCGGCAGGAAGAGCAGCTCGCCGAGGCCGTCGGAGTCGGAGTCGGAGCCGAACATCGCGCCGAGCGCGGCGACAGCGAGCGCGAGGAGGATGATCACGAAGACCGCCGTGTAGCCGATCAGCGTGATCATGATGCCGGCCTTGAACGAGAAGACGAAGGCGGACCAGGCGAAGGCGCGCAGCTTGTGCAGCCAGTGCCCCGCGTCGCGGGAGCCGCGCCGGGTCATGGCGGCGTCGAAGCGGTAGCGCAGGTTGCCGTCGTCGTCGACGTCGAGGTGGCTCTTGTAGAGCGAGAGGAGGTCGCGCAGGCCCTGCTCGACCTCGCCGAGCGGCAGGCCGGAGCGCGCGGCGACGTCACCGCGGGCGACGTCGCCGCCCAGGTCACGCACGGCGGTGACGAGGCGCTCCTCGAGCGCGTATGAAGAGAGCTGTGTTTCTGGTGCCACGTGTTGGCGCTCCGCGTTCTAGTCAGGGAGGAGCGAGCGCCAGCGCGCGATGTGCGCGTCGACGGCGTCGGGGACATCCTCGATCCTGTGCGCGCGGAGCCGAGCGCCAAGCTGTTCGAGCTGGATGGGTGGTGCGGGGCTGCCCACGAAGGGCAGGATCGCGCGCGCCGAGACGAGCGCGCGCGCTCGCGCCTCGGTCATCTCGTGCTCGGGCTCCTCGGGGTTGCCCCAGGCGGAGTCGGCGAGCATGAGCGAGAGCGCCTGCCGGGTCTTCACGGGGTCCAGTGACGCCGCCGCGGCGCCGAGCGCCGGCGCGTCGGGGCTGGACTTCAAAAAGCGCGCGAGCAGCACGTCGCAGGAGTCGCGCACGCGCAGGTACGCCAGGAGGCACGACGCGATCAGCGCGAGGTCCTCGTCGGGTCCTCGTGCGCCGACCTCACACGCCGCGCGCGGGTCGTCGAGCCGGACGGCGATGGCCGCAAGGCGCGCCGAGAGCGTGTGCGTGTCGGTGAGCGGCGCGCGCAGTAACTCGGCGAGGTCGGCGTCGGGGCCGAAGCACTCCTGCGGGTCGGTGCGTGAGTGGTGGAGCGCGCGCGCCGCGGCGACGAGCTCGGGGTGCTCGCGCTCGAGCCTCGCGGTGAACGCGGGCGCGGGCGAGGTCTTGAGGTAGCGCGCCAGGAGCGCCACCGCGTCCTCCGGCTCGAGCGTGGCGAGGCGGCCCCGGACGATCTCGTCCTTGCGGTGCGCGGCGTCGAGCAGGCGCCGGGCCTGAGCGGTGAGCGAGCGCAGGCCGCCCGTGGCGCGCGCGCCCAACGAGGCCATGTGCGCCGCGAAGGCGCGCACGAGCTCCTCGACGATCGCGTCGGGCAGGTCGTTGTCGCGCCCGAGCTCGAGGACGCGGGCGTCCTCGGCGAGCGTGAGCGCGCGCTCGATGACCACGACCGGGTCCTCGTGCTCGAGGAGCTCAC
The DNA here is from genome assembly GCA_913058025.1 of uncultured Myxococcales bacterium. Taxonomy (GTDB): domain Bacteria; phylum Myxococcota_A; class Bradymonadia; order Bradymonadales; family Bradymonadaceae; genus CAJXPN01. The sequence continues at coordinate 12,070 of CAJXPN010000036.1, forward strand.
GCAGCGTGGCCGCGCGCGCCTCGTCGAACTCTCCGAGCGCGACGAGGCGCGCGACCTCTTCCATGTGCTCCTGGACCTCGCTCACGCGCGCCTCCTGCGCAGGCCCACCAGCGCGAGCAGCGCGAAGGACGCGAGCCACGGGGTCGCGGGCGAGTTCGACGGCGCGCTCGCGCAGCATCCGCCGTCGTCGTCGCCGTCCTGGCCCGCGGCCGGCTCGACGCAGGCGCCGCCGTTGCAGACGAAGCCGTCGATGCAGTCGTTCGTGGAGACACACGAGGTCGCGCAGGCCTCGGCCTCGCAGGTCAGGTACGGGTCACAGGTGACCTCGTCGGGCGCGACGCACGACCCGCCGCCGTTGCACGCGCTCTCGCCGGTGACGACGCCCTCGGAGCAGGTCCCGCCGGCGCACGTGATGTCGGAGCCGTACTGGGCGCACTCGCCGGCGCCGTCGCACAGGCCGGTCAGCCCGCAGGTGGTCTCGGCCTCCTGGACGCAGCCGCCCGTGGGGGGAGACTGGTCGGAGGTCACGGGCGCGCAGGCTGTCTCTTATACACATCTGACGCTGCCGACGATCT
>CAJXPN010000037.1 GCA_913058025.1 uncultured Myxococcales bacterium
ACACGCTCATGAGCGCCGCTGCGACCGTCGCCTTCTTCCACTCGAACTTCATATCGTCTTCTCCGTATCGCGCCGCTCGGACGCGCTGATTTCCTGTCAACACCACCTATGTGTCGGGTGGTCTGGAAAGCGGCTCAAGAAAAGACGAACAAATCGAAGTTTCACTCGAGCGGCCAAGTCGTCGCGGACCACTCCCACATGGAGGCGGGGTAATTACGCGCCCGCTCGAAGCCCACGTGGCGCAGCGCGACGACGACGAACGCGGAGCGCACTCCGCCCGTGCAGTAGGCGACGACGTCGTCATCGGGTGAGGCTCCGCGTGAAGCGAGCAGCGCGCGGACGTCCCCGGGAGGCAGGAAGAAGCCGTCGTCGTCGAGGAGCTCCTTGAAGTAGAGGTGCTCCGCGCCCGGGACGTGACCTCCGCGCGACTCGCCGTAGGGGGTCTGGCCCTCGTACTCGCGCAGCTCGCGCGTATCGAGGAGTACGACGTCGGAGGCGCCCCCATCGAGCGCGTCGCGCAGCTCCAACCCGTCGACCTCGAACACGCCGACCGGTGAGGCGACGAAGTCGCCGACGCCAGGCGGGTCGCCCAGGTCGCCTCCCGTGGCGCTCGAGTCGATGAACGCGGGCGCGCCGCCGTCCACGAGCGCGACGCGCTCGTGGCCGAGCGCGCGCAAGCTCCAGGTGATGCGTCCCGCCTCTCCCCAACCTCGCAGCGGGTCCCCCAGGACGATGACGTCCCGGTTGGACGAGACCCCGGCGCGCCGGAGCTCGAGCGAGAGCGCGTCGAGGTCATCGAGCAGCTCGCCTCTCCGCGGGTCGTCGGGCTCGGAGAGCTGCTGCCAACTCAGCGCGCGGGCGCGCTCCACGGGCGCGCGCTCGCGCAGGTCATCCGGGCGCGCGTCGAGGACGACCGCGCCCAGGCGCGCCCGTGAGACGGCCGCGTCGGCGCTGAGCACCCAGGGCAGCGGCGGCCCCGGGGAGCCCGCCTGCCCTGGGCCGTCGATGTAGGTGAAGCAAGAGCACGAGAGCACCGACGCGAAGACGGCGAGGACACGGGCGCGCATGAGAACCTCGAAGGATTGGGCGAGAACGAGTGAGGGCGCGGCGCTCATGCGCCGCGCCCTCACACTTCGAGATGCCTCGAGACGCGGCGTCTCCACGCCGCGAGAGATCACTTGGTGGCGGCCCACTTGCGGATCTCGGTGCGGAACCACTCGTCGGCGGCGTCGGTCCACTTGAAGTTCTCGCGGGCGTGCTTGACGCTGTCCTTCTCGATCTCGGTGTACTTGTCACCGTCCTTGACGAGCGCGAGCAGCTTCTCGGCGTCGGCCTGAGAGATGCGGCCGTCGCCTGCGCCCTTGACCGCCTCCTCACAGAACTCGAGGATCTCGCGGTCGTACTTCTTTCCGTCGATGACCTTGTAGTAGGACTCACCCATTTTAGCAGCTCCTTGAATCGTGTGTTGGACATGTTTCGCGAGCGCGAGAGCGCGCGCGGATGCCTTCGTTTCCATCGCAAGTGCGCGACATCATAGACAGGGGGCTCGGGGTCGACAAGCGTTTACCCCACGGATGTAGGCGCGTCCTTGCTCGAGCTCGAGCTGGGCTCGCGCTGGGGGAGGTACTGGGAGAGCGAGGAGGGGAGCTGGAGCTCGACTCGGACCTGGTCGAAGACGCGAGAGTCGAACGGGACGGAGTCGCTCTCGAGGAACGAGCACGACCAGTTGATCAGGAGCCCATGGTCGACCATCGACTCGAGCGCGTCGCGCATGCGCTCTCGGATGCGGAAGGGGTTCTCGGTGTCGGACTGGCGCTCGATCCCGCTCCACTCGTAGAGGGTCTTGGCGCGCGGGCTGAAGACGCCGTCGCGGTTGACCCTGTCGTTGTGTGTGGAGGTGCGGGTGCCGTTGTACGCGCGGTTGACGATGCACCAGTAGAGGTTGAACGCGTCGGTGTCCATGAGGAAGGCGCGCTGGTCGATGAGCATGAAGGAGGCGGCGCCGGACTCGAGCTCGCGCATGCGCCAGAGCGCCGGGGCGAGCCTCCAGACGCCCATCTTGCCGCCGCGAAACTCGCCGGAGTGTTCGGACGTGATCGAGATCTTGTCCTCGAGCCGCTGAACCAGCGGCCCCTCCCACTCGATGGTGGTCCGGCCCTTCTTCTTGCCGTAGGTGACGACGGTCCGGCACAGCGTGATCTGGCTGAGCCAGGAGCGGATGTCGGCGACGCGGCCGTAGTAGCGCTTGTGGTCCTTGGGCAGGCCGATGAGCGAGGTCAGGCGGCGGCCGGTGTCCAGGTCCCAGAACTCGCCGGGGTTCAGGTCGGGGACGCCCATCGAGGCGTCCTGGGTCGCGGCGAGGAACATCCCTGCGATGACGCGCGGGACGTCCTGGAAGTAGGAGTGCTGGTACTTCGGGCCGAGCTCGCGAAGCTTGTTGAGCTGGGAGAGCAGGGCGGTGAGCTCGTCGACCTGCCCGCCCTCGTCGATCTGGAGCGGGATCTTGATGTAGGTGTCGGGGACGCCGTTGTTCTTGAGGACGAGCTTGGCGTCGTATGCGAGCAGCGAGAGCTGCCCGGTGTCGGCGTCCTGGTGGAACTTCAGGGCGGCGTGGTTGGAGCGACCTCTGGAGGCGATGAGCCCGAGGTTGTTCGCCTCACGGGGGATGGTCGACAGCGGCTGGTGGGGGATGGCGACGGGGTCGGGGCGCGCGGCGGACTCCCAGCGCTGGATGAGGTCGGACTTCATCTCGTCGATCTCCTGGGCGCTTCGATGGGGTTCATCGAAGCTCAGGGGGTCGAGCTGAGCGGAGGGCGAGGTGTAGAGGCAGAGGGTCTGGGCGACCCAGTGGAGGGGGCTGCGCGCGCTGGTCGCCAGCGTATGCATGACGTCGAACTTGATGCGCGTGCGGTAGGACTCCTGGCCGATGAGCTCGAAGCGCTGCTCGAGCATCTTCTTGCGGAGCGCGTCGCCTCTGTGGCGCCGCTCGAGCTCGAGGCGCCGCATGCGCATGTCCGCGAAGCTCGCCTCCCCGCGCATCCACCAGACCTCGGGGCGGTCGAGCTGGAACTCGCAGGGGTGACCGGACTCCGCCCGCGAGACGAGCTCGGCCCAACCCATGAACAGCTCACACCCCTCCACGATGAGGGCGCGGGCGCGGTCGAGGCGAGCCTCGCGGCTCTTCCGCTTCGCCGAGAGCGCCGCGAGCAGCTGGGTCCTCGCCGCGAAGACGCGCTCGTCGTGTTCACCGACATCCAGGCCGTCGGTGACCACGCGACGCACGAACGCCTCGAGCCACTCCTCATCGGTGAGCGTAGGGTCGTGTGTACGCGACCGGGTCGACGCGGACTTCAGCGTCCAGTCTCGACGCTTCACGAGCAGAGCGGTCACCGAGATCAGGTCCTTGATGTGTGGCAACGTGTCCACGCGTTGGCCTCCTGGCATCCGGTCGAACACCACGATTTCGTGTTCGACCTCCACGATGACCCACACTAACTCGCCGCTTGCCTGTTTAACCAGACCACCAAACGCCGAATCGAGCGGAGGTCGGGGTTTCCATGTGTGTCCTGAAGACACAAACCCAAGAGAGAATGATTTGAAGGGAAAGCGTGTCCCCGGAGGGGTGCGCGCTTTCCTCTATAGTTTCTCTCTATATTTTATCTATAAAATATACTACTTGGATCGGCCAAATTTTTCCCCAGGCGATGGGCCTTGCCGAATGCGCACCATTCGGCATTCTTGTGGAAAACCCAATCCACGAACTGTATGACGTCAAACCGTAGTCGTCCACGAACTGTATGACGTCAAACCGTAATCGTCCACGAACTGTATGACTTCAAACGGTAGTCATCCACGAACTGTATGACTTCAAACGGTAGTCATCCACGAACTGTGTGACTTCAAACGGTAGTCGATCCACGAACTGTATGACTTCAAACGGTAGTCATCCACGAACTGTGTGACGTCAAACGGTAATGATCCACGAACTGTATGACTTCAAACGACAGAACTTTTTTCAAAAAAAGTTCTGCCGAGCGATCGACGTGGCGAATTCGAGCGGATTTGGAGGGTTTTGATCTCGTGACGATAAAAGACGCTTGATCGCACGTGATCGCCAGGGAGCACCTCATCCACGAACTGTGTGACGTCAGGACGCAAAAGAGTCTCGTCGTCCACGAAGTGTGTGATGTCAGGGGGTTGCTCAGGAGGCGCTGGATTCGAAGCGGGCGTTGAAGCGGTAGCCTTCGCCGAGATCGGTGAGGATGTACTCGGGGTTCGAGGGGTCGTCCTCGAGCTTCTTGCGCAGGCGGTTGATGTAGATGCGCACGTAGTGGGTCCGGTCGGAGATGTCGGTGCCCCATACTCGGGTGAGCAGCTCGTCGTGGGAGACGGTCTGTTCGCTGCGCGTGACGAGCGCGCGGAGCAGGCGGAACTCCGTGGAGGTCAGGTTGAGGTTGCTCTGGCCCTTGTGGACGCGGCCCTGCGAGAAGTTGATGAGGAGGTCTCCGTAGCGGCGCGCGTCCATCTGCATCGGGGAGCGCTGGCGAGCGGCGTGGCGCCTGGCGACCTGGAGGGAGGCGGTCAGGAGCAGGGCGTGCACGGGCTTGAGGAGGAACGCGTCCGCGCCGAGCTCGAGCAGCGTGGCAGGGAGCTCGGGGCCGTCCTGGTCACACAGCGCGAGGAGGTAGGCGTCGGTGAGGTTGCGCATGTCCGTGACGAGGGCCGCTGCGTTCGCGAGCGTGGCGTCGATGACGACGCATTCGGGGACGTGGGAGCGCATCATGACGAGCGCTTCTTCTCCCGAGGAAGCCGTGATGACTTGAAAGCCGACGTCTTCGAGGGTGGGGGTGTGTGTCTTCGAGTTGGATGTTGGTGTCGCGAGTAACGCGATCGGGCTCCACTGCATGAGTTTGTTCAAGTGTTAGGGATGTTTGGTTAGCAAGAACGATCTTACCCACACCCCATGATAAAGCACGCGCAGAGCGGGCCTAACCTCCTTTTTTATATAGTGTTTACGTTACTTTATTAGCTTCAGTACGCGCTTGTGTTCGGTTGAGTCGAATCTTTTGAGCAGCTTCATGCCGGACGAGAAGATGGCGTTGGCGCTGCCGTCGGCGATGCGACGCATCCAGAACCCGACGGGGACGTAGGGGGCGTCGGCGAGGGCGCCGTCCAGGCCGGTCGAGGCCGTGATCGTGTGCTCGCGTGAGAACCGAATGTAAAAGGAGAGCATCTCCTTTGGCTTGGACTCCAGGGCCTCGTCGTAGGCGGCGCGGACCTTCTTCGTCCCCATCTTCTGGAGGACGGCGTGGACGCGCATGTAGTGCGATATGGAGAGGCGGTTGGCGGCGTAGACGTCCTTCGCGGTGGCGCCGAGGAGGGGGGTCTCGGGCTCGATGGACGAGAGCGCAGTGAGGAGCGCGGAGATCTTGTCGGCGTCGACGCGGGAGGCGGCGGGCATGAGGTCGCCACCCAGGCGCTTGGCGAAGAGGGCGTTGATCTCGAGGCGTTGGCACTCGTCGTAGGAGCAGCCGTCTTCGGCGTCGAGGGCGGGGAGGCGCTCCTCGATCATGGAGCTGGCGGACATGCGCAGGGTCCCGAGCCCGAGGTAGCGCGGCTTGTCGTAGGAGATCGTGGGGAAGGTCGGGAGCGCGATCTCGACGGGCGAGAACCCTTCGGGCGTGGGCTTCTTGCGGTCGGAGTACGTGTGGCGATGGGACTGGTAGGTGAGCGGGCCGAGGAGGGCCGCGATGTCGCCGTCGAGCATCTTGGCGGCGTCGGCGGCGCGCTCTTCGGAGTACTTCTGGGCGTCCGAGTTCCTGGCGAGCTCTCGGCGCAGCCGCTCGGCCTGCCTGTCGTACTTCCTGCGCAGCGCGATGGCGCGCTTGAGCTGGGAGTGGTCGGGGTTCTCGGCGATGAACGCGTCGAGGAGGTCGACGCGCTGGATGGCGTCGACCTTGGTGTCCTTGACCGCGGCGCGGATGTCGTCCCAGGTCACGGGCTCGCTGGCGGAGACCTCGGGCTCGACCTCGGCTTCGGCGGGGGCGGTGGTCTCGGGGGTCGCCTCGGCCCGCTCTGACGGGGGCTTCTTGCACGCGAACGTGGTGAGGGTGAGCGCGGCGACGATGACGATCAGGCGACGAGACATCATGGGGCTCCTTACGGGCGATTGGATGCTATCTGCGGCAAGGTTGCCACGCGGCGGGGGTCGCGTTCAAGGCCAGGGCTTGCCGCTTGTATGCGTGTGCATATAAATAGTATCGCGCCGCGAGGAGACTGGCTCCTCGAGGCGATCAAGCAGAGTGCGCGTACGACAGGAGGACGCGATGGCGACCGTCGAGATTACGAACGACAACTTCGAAGACACCGTGAGCGAGAACGACATCGTCATCCTCGACTTCTGGGCGTCCTGGTGCGGGCCGTGCCGCTCGTTCGGGCCGGTCTTCGAGAGCGCGTCGGAGCGTCATGAGGACGTGGTGTTCGGCAAGGTCGACACCGAGGCGCAGCAGGAGCTCGCGGCGGCGTTCGGCGTGCGTTCGATCCCGATGGTCGTCCTGATGCGAGGCGGCGTGCCGCTGTTCGGGCAGCCAGGGATGTTGCCTCCTGCTGCCATCGACGACCTGCTCAAGCAGGCGCGTGAGGTGGACATGGAGGAGGTCCGCGCGGAGTACGACAAGCACATGGCCGAGCAGGCTGGCGACGAGAGCCCTCAGAGCTGAACCGCTGAATGCTCCGCTGGGGCGGGCAAGAAGGAGGAGCGCGCGCTGTGGGCGCGCGCTCCTCTTTCTCGTTCTTGCGGGCTCGGCCCATCGAGGCCGCCTCAGATTCCGTCGCGTGCGTCGCGGGCGAGGTACCACCCGAAGTAGCAGACGGCGATGGCCGTGGTGGAGAGGACGAAGCCGTTCCACGAGAAGGCGGCGAACCCGAAGGGCCCCTCACAGGAGAAGAGGTCGATCAGCGAGTCGCGGTAGCGCCAGGAGAGCCAGCCCGCGTGCGTGAGGGTGAGGAGCTTGACGCCGAAGGCGCTGGCGGCGAAGGCGCGCGGGCGCTGGAGCGCGCCGATCGCCACGCTCGCGGCGGTGCCGAGCATGATCAGGCCGCAGATCGCGGTGCCCAGGGGCGTGGGGTCGGGCGGGACGCCCCGGGCCAAGCTGTCGTAGAGCTGGACGATGCAGAGCCCCAGGGACACGAGCATGAATGCGAAGCCAGCGCGCAGACCTCCTGTCCAGCCGAGTCGGGTGTGGTGTGTGGTGTCGGGAGTCATGGCGTGGTGACCTCGGTGTGGGCGCGGGTGTGAGGCGTCTCGGGCCGACGCGCCCGAGCAGTGATGATGGGGTGTAACGCCATGGAACCGCATCCTATTTCTCGTCCGATCCGCCGAGGAGTTCGGACGCCTTCGCAAGGTCCACGCGCGCGCCGCCGTGGTAGAGGTGCAGCGCGTGGAAGTAGTTCCCGGCGTGGGCCGAGAGCGCGCCCGAGGGGGTCAGGATCATGCTGGACCAGGCGCCCGTCTCCTTCCACTCGATGGCGGTGGGGGGTGAGGTCGCGTCGCGGAAGAGCGAGGCGCCGCCGTCGCCGGAGTGCGCCCTCCAGTCGCCGATCATGGTGTCGAAGCGGCCGGCGCCGTTGCGCGCGCGCCACAGGTCCGGGCGGCTCAGGAGCGCCTCGGAGTAGCCGACCTGCTCGATCAGGCTGCCGTCCGAGAGGTCGAACACGAGGAAGAGCTCGGCCTTGCGCTGCCACATGAGCAGTGCGCCGTCGGGGAGCAGACACACGGAGTCGGGCATCTCGTCGGCGACCTCGCACTCCACCAGGAGCTCGCCGGTCGCGAGGTCCCAGACGATGACCTTGAGGTCCTTCGAGAGGGAGGCCGCGCGGTCAGGGCCGAGGAGGCGCGCGCGCTCGACGATCTTCTTGTGGCCGGCGAGCGTGTGGATGACCTCACCGGAGGTGGCGTCCCAGATGATGAGGGTCTTGTCGGAGGACCAGGAGAGGATCCTGTTGCCCGAGTCGAAGATCCTGGCGCCCTTGATGAGCTTCTTGTGGTCGGTCAGGTCCATGAGGACCTCGCCCGAGGAGGTGTCCCAGACCTTGAGCGTGGCGTCGGAGGACCAGGAGAGCGCCTTCGCGCCGGAGTCGATCGAGATCGCGCCCTGGACGAGCTTCTTGTGCCCGGCGAGCAGCGAGAGGAGCTCGCCGGTCTCCAGGCTCCAGACCTTGATGTCCCCGTCGGAGGAGTAGGTGAGGGCGCGGGCGGGGTCGAGCGCGACGACGCCCTGGATCTTCTTGGTGTGCGCGTCGGGGATGACCTGTAGGCATTCGCCCGAGCGCCGGTCCCAGATGCGCAGAGACATGTCCGAGGAGTGCGTGACGAGGCGCTCGTCGTCCAGGCGCAGGTAGCCGCTGATGCCCTTGTCGTGGCCGCGGAGCGTGACGTCGGGGCGTCCGGTCTCCAGGTCCCAGATGATGGCGAGGGCGTCGGTCGACCAGGAGATGGCGTGTCCGGGCTCGTAGAGGTCGTGGCCGTTGATCCAGCCGCGGTGGCCGACGCGCTCGGAGCCTGCGGCTTCGGAGCGCTCCCAGTCCCAGAGGCGGAGCGAGCCGTCCCAGGACCAGGAGAGGATGGAGCCGTCGTCGAGCTCGTGGGCGCCGCGCACGCCAGCGGTGTGGCCCTCGAGGACGGCGATGGTGGTGAAGTCCTCGGGGTCCCAGATGCGCAACGCGCCGCCGCCGGACCAGGAGAGGATCTCACCGGAGGAGAGCAGCGAGGCGCCGCGGATCCAGCCCGCGTGGCCCTCGAGGGTCTCGAGGCAGCGGCCGCTGGAGGCGTCCCAGACGCGCAGGTCCTTGTCCTTGGAGTAGGAGACGAGCTGCCCGGAGGGGAGCTCGAGGACGCCCTCGACGAGGTCGGAGTGGCCCTTGAAGGCCTTGTGGAGCTCGCCATCGATGGACCAGCGGCAGATGAGGCCGTCCTTGCCCCATGAGAGCAGGCGCTCGGGGGTCTCGTCGACGGCGGGCAGGTGGCGCGCGCCGTAGACGGTGTCCTCGTGGCCTTCGAAGCGCGCGAGCGCGGCGGAGCCGTCCGCGGCCCAGAGGATCATGGCGTTGTCCATGTCCCAGGAGAGGACGCGGCCGTCGTCGAGCTCGATGGCGCCGACGACCTCGCGGGTGTGCCCCTCGAGCGTGGCGGTGTGGCCCGAGGAGGTGTCCCAGATGCGCAGGGTCTTGTCGTCGGAGAAGGTCAGGAGCTGTTCGTTCGCGCGGAGGAGCGCGCCGCGGATGGGCCTGGTGTGGCCCTCGAAGGACTCGAGCTGTTGGCCCGACGCGAGGTCCCAGACGCGCACGGTCTTGTCCTCGGACCAGGACGCGAGCTTGCCGTCGGCGAGCGCGACGGCGCCGACCACGGGCTTGTCGTGGCCGATGAAGCTCGCGCGCTCCTCGCCTTCGCCCAGGTGCCACGAGCGCAGGGAGCCGTCGCGCGAGAACGACAGCGCCAGGTCCTGCTCCTCGAGGAGCAGGACGCCGTCGATGACGTCATCGTGTTGGTCGAGCGACTGGATCTCCTCGCCGGTGGTGATCTCCCAGATCTTGAGGCTGTGGTCGCGAGCCCAGGACAGGATGCGGTCGTCGGGGAGGATGTAGGCGCCGGTGACGAGGTCGCCGTGTCCCTCGAAGACGCGGCGCGCGAAGTTCTCCTTCGGGCGCGCCGGTCGGGTCGGCTTGCGCAGCCAGAGCCACGAGCCGTTCCCGCGCTCCATCCACGCCTCGGCGGCGATCGTGATGGGGCTGGAGTCGGCGTGCTCGATGGCGAGCTGGAGGAGGATCTTGTGGTTGGGCCAGGACTCCTCGGGGCGCGACAGGATGTGCGCGCGCTCGCGGAAGAATGCCTCCCAGACGAGGAGCCGGTCGCGCTCGTCGCCCAGCGGCATGGCCAGGACGAGGTCGCGGTACTCGGCGACGAGGTCGATGACCGCGCTGGGCGGGAGCGCGGAGAGGCGCGCGTGGAGGTAGTCGTAGGAGGTCAGGCGAGCGAGCGCCTGGTCGCGGCCCAGGTCCCCGAGCCAGGAGATCGCGTACGTGGTGCCCCAGCGGAACAGGTGGTTGCGCAGGTTGCCGGGCGGGAGCTCCTCCCAGCGCTCGGCGGTGCGGATGAGGAGGCGCTGGGCCTCGGAGACGACCTCGGCGAGCTGGGGCGCCGGGGGCGTGTCGGCCTCGTCGCCCACGCCGACCTTGCCCGCGACGTACTCGAGGAAGGACTGGTGGTAGAGGATGAAGCCGTCGGAGCCATCGGGCGTGGGCACGCGTCGCATGAGCGGCTGGCCGACGCGCAGCGCGTAGGCGGCGCGGCGCTCGAAGGAGGGGACGTCCTCGGCGTGTGGCGCGAGGAGCTGGGCGATGGCGTGGACGTCGAGGGGCTCCTCGGCGATGGCGAGCGTGGAGACGACGAGCGGGAGGTCGCGGCGCACGCTGGAGAGCCCGACGCGCTCCATGAGGCCGTCGTAGTAGTCCCCCAGGCCGTCGGGGAGCTTGTCGTCGTCGGAGACGGTGAGGGCGCCGGCGCGCAGGTCGTCGAGCAGGAGCTGGACGTAGAGGGGCAAGCCGCGCGCGCGCTGGACGACGCGCTCGACGAAGGCGTTGTGGACGACGCCCTCGTCGTCCTCGTCGCGCTTGAGGAGCTGGTAGCGCGCGTTGCCCATGCCCTCGAGGAGCATGGCGCGCATGTCGCCCGGGTTCATCAGCGGCAGGCCGCCCTCGAAGAGGTGCTCGGAGCCGGGCTTGGCCCACTCGTCGTCGAGCCCGTGCTCGGAGCGCCCGCACAGCATCCAGACGGTACCGGGGACGGCGAACTTGCGGATGAGTTCGACGAACCGGGGGTCCTGCCCGACGATCTCGTCGAAGTTGTCGATGAAGATCCAGAGCGAGGGGGGCGGGGCCTTGGGGTGGTGGGCCTGGAGCTGGGCGATCGACGCGAGGCGTTGCTCGAGCGCGTCGACGAGGGCGTCCTCGCCGTCCTGCGCGGCGGGCGGCGCGGTGGCCTCGCGCAGCGGCGCCCAGGCCCAGAGCGCGGCCTCGAGCAGCAGCAGGAAGGAGCGGCGCATGGAGCGGGCCGAGCCCGAGGTGAACCGATGGAAGAAGAAGCCGCGGTGCTTCGAGCCGCCGTAGTCGGCGGCGAGCCTGGCCATGACCATTGATTTTCCGAGGCCGGGGCCGCCGCCGATCCAGCCGATGCGTGCGTGCTCCTCGTCCCGGGGTTTCCTGGCCTTGAGCCACTTCTTGACCACGCCGAGTTCGTTCTCGCGCCCGACGAGGTCCTCGCTCATGACGCGCGCGTCGCGGATGGCGTCGTCCCAGCGGACGCCGTCGACGGAGGTCGACTCGTCGCGCTCGGAGAGGTGCTCGTCGAGGCGGAAGGTGGCGCGGAAGAGGTCGACGTCGAGGAGCTCGGAGTGGGCCTCGTCGCGCCCGAGCGGGGTGTAGGAGAGGCGGTCGTGGGAGGCGCGCGTGTAGACCTGGGCGACGGGGCCGCCGGGCTTGTCCTTGAGCTCACCGGTGGAGTCGATGACGCGCACGGGCTCGTAGATGGCGAGCGGGAGGAGCGGGACGGCGAGGTCGCCGCGCGCGAGCCAGGCGCCCTCACGCGCGGAGCCGGCGAGCATGTCGGGGGGGGTCGAGATGGCCGGGTCGAGGCCTGAGAGGATGCGCCAGTTGCCGGCCTGCTGTGCCCAGACGTCGGCGCCCTCCGTGGTGGCGAGGACGTCGGCGAGCAGGCCGGTGAGCCGGGGCATGTGGAGCTCGAGGAGCTGCTCGGCGTGCGTGGGGCTCATGCCGCCGCCGTGGGCGATCTGGTTGCGCAGCTCGAGCATCGAGGACTCGATGGTGCCGCCGCGTGTGACGGACTCGAAGAGCGGCGCGAAGGACTTCTCATAGAGTTCGAAGGCGCCGCGGGTGACGAGCTCGTCGTCGGGGGCGGCGGCGGAGAGCTCGCGCATGATGAGGAGCCAGCGGCCGAGCGTGGGTCGCTCGACGTGGTCACGCACGGCGCGCGCGGTGGAGGGGGGCAGGGCGTCGCCGTGCCGGTTCAAGACCTCGGCGAGCGTGAGCGCGACGACCCAACGGACGGCGAGCTCGGCGGTGTCGGTGAGCCAGTGGAGCTTGACGCGGGGGTGGTCCTCGGAGGCGAGCGCGTGCCAGGGGTGGGCGATGTAGGCGGGCATGAGGTCGGGCGAGAGGCCGCCGGGGTACTCGAGCTGGAGCGTCTTGGAGCTGTCGCCGGCGCGTTGAGCGATGGCCTCCAGGATGATCTTGCGGTCGGCGAACCTGATGACGCCGAGCCCGTCTCGGAGGTCGTCGTGGGTGAGGCCCTGGAGGTCAGCGGCGAGGATGCCGTTGGAGTCGAAGGCCGCGGCCCAGCGCTCGAGTCCGAGGGGAGTGAGCCAGGCCGCGAAGTCGAGGGTGTCGGTGTTCGCCATGCGTGTCGCCGCTCGTGTCAGGGTGTGTTGAGCGCGACATTGTGGGGGGCGTGGCGCCGGCGCACAAGGCGATTAGAGACCGCTGAAGCGGCGTCGGCGGAGGGCTCCTGTCTCTTATACACATCTCCGAGCCCACGA
>CAJXPN010000038.1 GCA_913058025.1 uncultured Myxococcales bacterium
TCTCGGGCGCCGCCCCCGACCTCGTCTACACCCCCGCGCTCGACGCGAACGGCACCGACAGCTTCACCTTCGTCGCGTCCGACGGCGACCTCGACAGCGCCCCTCAGACCATCCTGATCGGCATCACGCCCGTCAACGATCCTCCCTCCGCCGACGCCCAGAGCGTCCGCCTGGACGAGGACCAGTCCGCGACGATCACGCTGACGGGATCGGACGTCGACCTCGAGGGCCTCACATTCTCCGTCTCCTCGCAGCCCGCCAACGGCTCCCTCACCGGCGCACCCCCGAACCTCACCTACACCCCCGACGCGGACTTCAACGGGTCGGACGCCTTCCGAATCATCGCGTCGGACGCCTCCACGAGCTCGGCCGAGGCCGAGGTCACGCTGTCCATCGAGCCCGTCAACGATCCGCCCTTCACCATGGACGTCTCACTGAGCGCGCTGCCCGAGACACGCACACCGCTGACGCTCACCGCCCAGGACGTCGACGGCGACGACTTCACGTTCTCCGTCTCCTCACCCACGAACGGAGCCGTCACGGCAGAAGGCGGCGGCTTCTTCTACACGTCCGCGCCCGGCTTCATCGGCGCCGACTCCTTCACGTTCACGGCGTCGGACGGCTCGCTCTCGAGCGAGCCCGCGACGATCACCGTCGACGTGACCGACACACCCAACCAGCCGCCCACGTTCGTCGCGCCGACCCCTGACGAGGGCGCCACGTTGGAGGGAGACGTCGGCGAGGCGCTGGAGTTCCAGATCGCCGCGACCGACCTCGACGCGTCGCCTCAGGAGCTCACCGTGACGCTGCGTGACGCCCCGGCAGGCTCGGACTTCGACGGCGCCGACGGGACCTTCTCGTGGACCCCCACGCCGGATGACGTGGGGGCATACACCGTGGTCGCGGTCGCGACCGACGGAGAGGCGTCCGTCGAGCGCGCGATCGAGCTCGTCGTGAGCGATCCAGACAGCGGCGGAGAGGACGCGGGGTCCAACGGAGAACTCGACGCGGGAGGATCCGCGGACGTGGGCGACGGCGGCGATCCTTCGTCGTCCGGCGGCTCGTCCGACGAGGGATGCTGCGCCAGCGCCCCAGGGACCCCGCGTCGGGCGCCGCTCTTCGGACTCTTCGGGCTCCTCGGGCTCCTGGGTTTGCGGCGACGCGCTAGAGGTCCGCGGTGGCCTCTCAGCGGCTCCTCGATGTAGCCTCGGGCTACCGGAACGCTCACACCACGGAGACCATCGAATGAACCTGGACGCAACTCTGGCGCGCGCTCGCGCGCTCACCTCCAGCCCCTGCGACCACGACCTCTGGCGCGCGCTCACGGACGCCGTCGACGCCTGCGCGCCAGGCGACGTGGGCGCGCTCGTCGACGCGATCGGAGAAGACGCCATCGCCTGGGCGGACGCAGGCGGTGTCTCCAGGCTCGCGCCCGACGCCTGGCTCGAGCAGATGGCGGGCGGGGACTACTCCAGCCGCGATCGCCTCGTGGGCGCGATGAGCTTCGGCGCGCTCACGCTCACGGCGGGCAAGATCGTCAAGGCGCTCGCGTCGCCCGAGCTCACGAGCCTGCGGCGCCTCGACCTCGGCAAGCTCAAGCTCTCGACGACCTTCTGGAAGAAGCTCAGGACGCTCCCTTCGACGAAGACGCTCGAGCGCCTGAGCCTCAACCGCATCATCGACAGGGACGAGAAGGGCATCCTCGGCGAGCACCACCTCGGCGCGCTCCGGCGCGTGGACATCCTCCTCGACTTCAACACCAAGCCGGACCCGATGCGCACGCTCTTCACCTCCGAGCTCTTCCAGGGCGTGGAGGTCCTCGGCCTGGAGTGTCACGACCTCGGCTTCCGAAGTCTCCTGTGGGCGCTCTCACACGCGGACGCCGCGACGAGCCTGCGCAAGCTCGTCCTGAAGACCTCGCAGGGGGAGTGGATCTCCGAGATCCTGGCGCACGAGTGCATGGCGCAGCTCGACGAGGTCTCCTACGCCATGCACTCGCCCTACTACGACACCACGAACCTCCTGGGCGCCTCGAGCTGGGATCCGCCGGCTGGACCGCCGCGCGTCGACCTCTCGGAGCTGACCATCGACCCGGCCAACCTCGGCGACGAGATGGACGCCGCGGGGCTGCTCGAGGTCGTCACCTCGGCGCTGCGCATATGGACCCCGCCGACGGCGACGCGTCAGGTCGCGCTCGGCCCGTGGTGGACCGAGGAGAACGCCGCGACGCTCCGGAGCAAGGGCGTCGAGCCGCTGCGCGAAATCCCCACCACGGCTGGGACGACATGAGGCACACGATCGCGGGGAAGGTGTTCTGCATCACCGGGACCCTCAAGCGCTACACACGCGCCACCGCCGAGTCCGCCATCATGGACGCGGGCGGCGAGATCTCGAAGTCGGTCGGCGCCAGGACCGACTTCCTGGTGTGCGGCGCCGGCGCGAGCAGAAAGCTCACGAAGGCGAAGTCACTGGGGGTCCCAGTGATCGCGGAGGCGGACCTGGAGTCGTTCCTGTCGGGTGAGGTCGTCGACGTCGACGAGGAGGTCGTCGTCTCGGGCGACGCGTCCGTGCGCGACCTCGTCGGCGAGGCGCGCGCCGCGCTGGATGGCCACCCCGACTCCGCGATGTGGTCCGCGCTCGTCGCCATCGTGGACTCGTGCGCTCCAGAACAGCTGGGCTCCCTCGTGGACTTCCTCGAGCCGCAGGTCGCGCGTTGGGAGGTCGCGCCACACACGCGCTGGCGCCCGAAGTCAGGTGAGGCGAGCTGTGAGGGTGCGCCCAAGGGGTGGCTCGAGAACACCCCACGCGGAGAGCTGCTCGTGGCGCCGTTCCGCTGGATCACCGAGATGGTCACGGGCCACGACTCGCCCAAGCACCGCCTCGTCCACGCCATCCACACCCATGACCTCAAGCTGAACGGCACGAACCTCGTCAAGATCCTCTCACGAGACGGGCTCGTGAACGTGACCTCGTTCGACGTCCACGAGAGCCCCCTCTCCAAGACATTCTGGAAGAAGCTGCGCGCGCTCCCTTCATCTCGGACACTACGGAGCCTGCGCGTGTCTCGCCTCAAGAATGGCACGACCGAGGGCGCGCTCGGTGAGCACCATCTGGGCTCGCTCGAGCGGCTGAGCATCTACTCGTATTACCACAACGACGAAGACGCGATGGCGACGCTCTTCGGCTCTGAGATGGCCGCGAACGTACGTGAACTCACGGTCGAGCACTGCTGGCTCGACAAGGTCCTCAAGCTCCTCGATGATCGTACGCTGCTACCGAACCTGGAGCGCGTCGTCCTCGACAGCTACTACGATGGCTACCTGCGCGATGGGCTCATGTGCGGGATCTGCTCGAGGGTGCCCGAGGTCGCGCTCGCGTTCGACATCGACTCCAGACGCTCGAGCGGCGCCTCGATCGGGCGCGCCATGCAAGCGTGGTTGAAGACCATCACGAGCGAGGCCGTTGGACCCGAGCTGCTCGACCTGTCGACGATCCGTGTCGGACGGGATCGAAAGAAGACCGCGCACGACCTCGAGTCGACGTGGCTCCTCGGGCTCAAAGGCTGGACGCCACCCTCGAACACGACGCGCGTGAGGCTGGGGCGCTACTGGACCGAGGACCTCGCCGAGGCCGTGCGGAAGATGGACCTCGAGCCGATACACTGATCACTGGAGCTCGTTCTCCACGGTTGCTTCACCCACGACCGCCTCGAAGTCGTCGTTGACGGTGACCTCGTAGGTCATCGTGTGCGCCTGCGGGGAGTCGGGGTCGAAGTCCGTCTCGGCCGTGATCTTCAGGGTCGCGTCCTTCCCGATGCCAGGCCCCGTCGCGTACGTGTAGCGGAAGTAGGTCTCGGGCTCGAACTTCAAGTAGCCCTGCTCGAGCACCGCAGCGATCTTCTTGTCCGCGGCGTCGAACGTGGTCTTGGCCTTCTTGCCTCCCTGAGGGATCGCGTCGTGGGTGGAGAACGAGAAGTTCACGCCGCCAGGGAAGACGTAGCTCTCGACCGCCACCGGCATCCCGACCGTGTCCCCCTCATGCCAGGGCTGGTTGCCATCGGGGCCGGTGACTCGCTGCTCGGAGATCATGTACCCGCGCGCGCCGGTGGTCATCCTGTTCGTCGTCATCAGCGCCTCGGACGTGATCGACTTGCGCTTCGACCTCTCGAACGGGTTGATGAAGGCAGGCGCATCCTTCCCTTCGGCCTTCTCGGTCTTCTCTCCGACCGCGTCCGGCTCGGGCGCGTCGGCCGCTTCCTTGGCGGGAGGCTCCAGCGTGACCTCCCCCTTCGGAGGCGACGTCGTGTCGCAGGCAAGAAACGTGAGGGCACTTAGCGAGATGAACAGGTACCGGGTCCTCATGGGCGTCCTCTCCGACGTCTTCGGGTTCGCGACCAGAACAGCACCGTCACACAATGCGAGGCCGCCTTGTCTCGCAGTGTGCATTGGGAGGCTCGCGCGAGTGAAGAGCAAAGGCGCGGTGTCCTCAGGGACGAAGACCCGCAGGGCTGGCACATCGAGCGCATGACGATCCAAAATGGAGATGACGCGTGCGCTCAGAGCGAGGATGATGCCCGCATCACCCTCATCGAAGCACGAGATCCGCCATGGCGCATCCCATCGAAGGAAAGACGTTCTGCGTGACAGGATCGTTGCGTTGGTACGACGCGCACACGTTCACGGAGCTCGTCGAGGAGCGCGGCGGCCGCGTCACCTCCGGCATCACCCACCAGACAGACTTCCTCGTCCACGGTGAGGAGCCCGACGGGCTCCTCGACGAGGCGGTCGAGCGCGACGTCCGCGTCATCGACGAGGATCAGTTCAAGGCGCTCTTGCGAGGTGACCCCCTCGCGCTCGCCGAGGATGACGCGCCCATGACCTCGGCCTACCGCGAGGTCGAGCCCGACGCCTCGACGTGGGCCCGCATCGTCCGACACGTGCACGACTGCGCGCCCGAACACCTCGACGCGCTGGTGGAGGACCTCGGCGACTGGATCTCGCGGTGGAGCGTCACGCCCCGCGACGTCCCACACACGGCGCTGGGGCGCCTGAGCGCGAGGGCCGACCCTGCCTGGGTCGCCGCGCTCCCTCACGACGAGCTGCGTTGCGCGCCGTTCACGTGGGTCCAGGAGATGGCCCGCGGCGAGGACTCGAGCAAGTACGCGCTCGCGCGCGCCGTCCATCTTCAAGGGATGAGGCTGTCGAAGAGCGAGCTGGGCAAGGTCGCGTCTCGGCCCGATCTGACGAACCTGCGCATGCTGGGCGTCGACGACGCGGCGACCTCGAAGACCTTCTGGAAGAAGCTCCTCTCGGGCAACCTCGGCCGGCGGCTCGAGCACCTGCGGCTCTCACGGATCGACGCCGCGGTGCTCTCGGGGCTCGAGCCGTCCGGGCCGCTCGGTCGCCTCGTCGAGCTCACGCTCCGGGACCCCCGCGTCACCACGCCGGGGCTGCTCGCGCGCCTCTTCGAGCTCCCCGTGTTCGAGAACGTCGAGGCGCTCAACGTCGAGGTCGACGGCCTCCACGAGGTCCTCTCGGCGCTCGACTCGAGCGCCGCGCTGCCCAATCTGGAGGCGATCACGCTCCGCATCCCTGGCCGCATCGACCAGGGCCTGCTCTCACACGAGGTCTGCGCGCGCGTCGGGCGCGTCCGCGTGTCGTGGTTCATCGAGCTCAACCGCTCGTCGACCACGATGCTCGGCGACGACCTCGAGGCGCTCACGCACGGCGCGATCGGCCCCCGCCACCTCGACCTGTCCGGCCTCGAGATCACCAGGCAGTCGATCCGAAACCCGCTCGCGCTCGAGCCCATCCACCGCGTCTTCTCAGAATGGAAGCCGCCGACGTGCATCGCCCGGATCACGCTCGGCCGCTGGTGGAGCGACGCGCTCAGCGAGGCCTACGACGCGCTGAGCATCCGGGCGATGCGATGAGAGGTTCGATGAGCGCCGCGCCCACGCCACCCAACACGCCCCCTTCAACCGTGAGCTCGACGTGAACCACACCATCGAAGGCAAGAAGTTCTGTATCACCGGGACGCTCGACCACTACACGCGGACGACCGCCCAGCGCGCGATCATGGAAGCAGGCGGCCTCATCGCGAAGTCGGTCGGCCCCAAGACCGACTTCCTCGTCGTCGGCCGCATGGCCGGCAGCAAGCTCACGAAGGCGACGTCGCTGGGGATACCCGTGATCGAGGAGGCCGACCTCGAGTCCTTCCTCAAGGGCGAGGTCGTCGAGGTCGACGAGCAGGTCGTGGTCTTCGGCGACGCGTCGGTGCGTGACCTCATCGGCGAGGCGCGCGCCGCGCTCGATGGCCACCCCGACTCCGCGACGTGGTCCTCGATCGTCGAGATCGTCGACTCGTGCGCACCCAGCGAGCTCGGCGCGCTCGTCGACTTCCTCGAGCCGCAGGTCTCCCGCTGGGCGTCCAAGCCGACCGAGCGCTGGAAACCCTCTCGGAGCAGCCACGGCGTCGAGGACGCGCCGTCCGAGTGGTTCGATGCGATCCCGTCGGGCGAGCTGCGCGTGGCGCCCCACCACTGGATCGTCGAGATGGTCACCAAGCACGAGTCGCCCAAGTACCGCCTCGTCCACGCCGTCCACCTGAGCGGGATGAGGGTCACCGGAGCCGCCGCCGCCGCGATCCTGGAGCGCGAGCACCTGACGAACCTGCGGCGGCTGGACGTGGGCGAGAACAAGCTCTCGGCGACCTTCTGGAAGAAGCTGCGGACGCTCCCCTCCACCGAGCGCCTGGAGCACCTCTCCTTCGCCAAGCTCGACGGCAAGTCGATCATGGGCGTACAGGGGACACACCACATGAGCGCGTTGCGCGATCTGAGCTTCAACAGCAGATACTCCTACGGGTCCGACTACATCGGGACCTTCCTCAAGAGCGACCTCGCCCAGGGCATCCAGAGGCTCACCATGAACGGCAACTGCGCCGAGGAGGTCGTCGCGGCGCTCGCCGACGGCACGGTGATGCCCGAGCTCGAGTCGCTCGACGTCGACACCAACAACAGCAACGGCGCGCGCGCGCTCCTCGGCTCGGCGGCCGCGCACCGCATCGGGCGCGTGAAGCTGAAGTTCAACATGTGGTTCTACCGCCTCGACGAGGACACCGACCTCGAGGCCATGCTCCTCGACATGTTGGACTCATGGACCAAGGGCGTGCAGAGCGGCCCCGAGCACCTCGACCTCTCGGGGCTCGTCATCGACGACCGCTTCCCCCAAACCAAGCACACGCTCGCGGCCAAGGCGCTCACGGGGGCTTTGAACTCCTGGCGGCTGCCGCCGAGCACGAAGACCATGAAGTTCGGGAAGTGGTACTCCAAGGACCTCGAGGATCTCCTCGCGATCCGCGGCGTCGCGGCCACCCGTTGAACCACACCCTCTGACGAAAGGCCGCGGCGTGGACCACACCATCGAAGGCAAGAAGTTCTGCATCACCGGGAAGCTCTCCGTCTACGATCGCGACGGCGCCGAGGCCGCGATCGTGGACGCTGGCGGCCTCATCGCGAAGTCGGTCGGGCCCAGGACAGACTTCCTCGTCACCGGCAGCAGGCCTGGGGTCAAGCTTGCGAGGGCGAAATCACTGGGCATCCCGGTGATCGACGAGGCCGACCTGGAGTCCTTCCTCGCCGGTGAGGTCGTCGACGTCGACGAGGAGAGCTCGACCTACGGCGACGCGTCCGCGCGAGACCTCATCGGTGAGGCGCGCGCCGCGCTCGACGGCCGCCCGAGCTCCAGGATGTGGAACAGGATCATCGACGTCGCGGACTCGTGCGCTCCGGAGCAGCTCGAGATGCTCATCGACTTCCTCGAGCCGCAGGTCGCGCGCTGGAACACCACGCCGGCGCAGAAGTGGACGCCGTCGAGCGGGAGCAAGTCCGCCGAGGGCGCGCCGGAGGGCTGGCTCGAGGCGATCCCGACGGGCGAGCTGCGCGTGGCGCCTCACCACTGGATCGTCGAGATGATCACCAGGCACGAGTCGCCGAAGTACCGGCTCGTCCACGCCATCCACGTGAACGGGCTGAAGGTCAGCGGGGGCGCGGCGGTGAAGATCCTCGAGCGCGAAGACCTGACGAACCTGCGGCGGCTGGACCTCGGCGAGAGCAAGCTCTCGGCGACCTTCTGGAAGAAGCTCCGGACGCTCCCGTCGACGACGACGCTCGAGTACATCAACTTCACGGCGCTCGACGAGAAGTCGGTCGCGGGCGTGCGCGGCCCGCACCACCTCCACGCGCTGCGCGAGCTCTCGTTCAAGGCCCAGACGAAGTACAGGAGCCGCGACGTCCTGAGGTCGCTCATCGAGACCGAGCTCGCCCGGAGCGCCCCCGTCTTCACCGTGAACGGCCCCTTGGTCGAGGGACTCGTCGAGGCGATGGCCGACGAAGCCGTGATGCCAGACCTCGAGGCGCTCGGCGTGATCGGCTACGTGGGACAGCAGGTCCGACAGGTGCTCGAGTCGGACGCCGCGCGACGCGTCGGCCACGTCAACGTCGCGTTCAACCTGTGGTTCTACGGGTTCATCGAGAGCTCTGACGCCAAACTCGACGCGCTCATCCTCAATCGGCTCGAGGACTGGACAGAGGGCGTCACGGCCGGCCCGGAGCACCTCGATATGTCCGGCATCTCGATCAACCACAGCCTCCAGGAGCCGAGCTCCCTGAAGCTATCCAGAGAGGCGCTCGCGCGGGCGGTCGACCTCTGGAACCTTCCGCCGAGCACGAAGACGATGAAGTTCGGGAAGTGGTACTCCAAGGACCTCGAGGAACGCCTCGCGCTCCGCGGCGTCGCGGCCACGCGCTGACCCACACCTTCTGACCCACACCCTCTGACCCACACCCTCTGACGAAAGGACACGACGTGAACCACACCATCGAAGGCAAGAAATTCTGCATCACCGGGAAACTCTCCGTCTACGATCGCGACGGCGCCGAGGCCGCGATCGTGGACGCGGGAGGCCTCATCGCGAAGTCGGTGGGTCCCAAGACCGACTTCCTCGTCGTGGGCGCGCGAGCGGGGAGCAAGCTCGCGAAGGCGAAGAAGCTCGGCATCCCGGTGATCGAGGAGGCGGACCTCGAGTCCTTCCTCGCGGGTGAGGTCGTCGAGGTCGAGGACATCGTGGCGTCGGGCGAGGCGTCGGTGCGCGACCTCATCGGCGAGGCGCGCGCCGCGCTCGACGGCCACCCCGACTCCGAGACGTGGTCCTCGATCGTCGAGATCGTGGACTCTTGCGCGCCAGACCAGCTCGAGGGGCTCATAGCGTACCTGGAGCCCCAGATCGCGCGCTGGGAGATGACCCCGAGCTCGAAGTGGGCGCCGAAGAAGGGGAGCCACGGCGTCGAGGACGCAGGAGGTGCCTGGCTACGCAACATGCCCGGTGGCGAGCTGCGCATGGCGCCCCACTCCTGGCTCTCCGAGATGATCTCGAAGCACGACGTGCCCAAGCACTCGCTCGTGCGGGGCATCCACCTCGAAGGGTTCGAGGCCAACGCGCGCGTGTGCAAGGAGATCGTCTCGAGGACGCACCTGACGAACCTGCGTTGGCTCGACCTCGGCCGCAGCCAGCTCTCGAGCGTCTTCTGGCGCGCGTTCCGAAAGCTCGAGACGATGGGCTCGGTCGAGCTCCTGCGCCTGGCCATGGTCAGCGAGAAGGGAGTCGGCGCGATCGATGGTCCACACAACCTCACCTCGCTCCGCGAGCTCGTGATCTGGCCCGACGCGAGTCACCCTCCCGTCGTCCGCGCGATCCTGGGCGCCGAGCTCGCCCAGGGGATCGAGACGCTCACGTTCGACCACAACTGGCCCGACGCCGGGTTGAAGTCGCTCGACGCGTCGCTCCTCCCGCAGCTCGCGAAGCTGCGCTTCATGCGGCCATCTCACGACCGCGTGCACGTCGCGATCGATCAGGACCTCACCGCGCGCGTCGGGAACCTGACCGTGCGCAAGGACATCCCCGTCGGCTCGCCCGACGACCCCGAGCAGATCTACACCGACGCGCTCGCGAAGCTCTCGCTCTGGACCGAGGGCACGACCGCCGGCCCCGAGCTCCTCGACCTGAGCGAGGTGGGGTTCGCGCACTCGAACGTCGGCATCGACCCCGCGCTCGCGCGCGCCGCGCTCGTGCGCATCGCCGAGGTCTGGGCGTTGCCGCCCGCGACCACCCGCCTCTCCTTCGGGGAGTGGTGGTCCGAGGAGCTCGCCCACACCTGGGCGAAGCGGGGCGTCACGACCGCGCCCTGACACAGGTGCGCGTTTGCGCGACCCGGTGGAGCCTGTGTATGGTCGCTCGATTGCTTCAAAATCCATGGAATGACGCGACCCTTCTTCGGGCCTCACCACGTGAGGCCTCGCCCGAGGTGTGCGCAGAGGTCGTGTCCTCCAGAGACAACCGAGACAGCGAGGAACGAGCAGATGAGAAACATGAAGGTCGCGGCGTTGGCCGCCCTGGTGTCGACGGGCGCGCTGAGCGCGTGCGTGGAGTCCGAGCCTGAGCGCACGTCTGCGCGGGCCATCGAGCAGGGGGTCGTCGAGGGTAGCGCACTGACCTCGACGACCCCGGGCCTGGAAGCCCAGGAGAACCCCAGGCTCGAGCCTGGGCAGGTGCCCGCGGGCCTCGAGCCCGGAGAGTGGGCGGGGATGCGCGCGCGGATCGACGCGGACCAGGAGCGCGCGGCCGCCGAGCTGCGCGCGGTGCGCGCGCTGCCGGGCGGGTTCGCGCTCGCCGAGAGCGTGGCCTCGGGGCTCGAGGTGATCTTCGACGAGTCCGGCGCCTCGCTCGACCGCCGCGCGGGTCCCGGCTGGTCGGCCCGCCTCGAGCTCGCGCGCTTCGGGCGCGAGGGCACGATGCGCGCGGCCGAGCATGCCGCGCCGCGGGTCGCTGGCGAGCGCGTGGAGTATCCACGCGGGGGCGTGACCGAGTGGTACGAGAACGGACAGGGCGGCCTCGAGCACGGCTTCACCGTGCTCGCTCGCCCCGAGGGCTCCGGCGTGCTCCGGTTCGAGGTCGCCCTCGAGGGCGCACGAGCCTCCTCGCTTGGCGAGGGCGCGCTCGCGCTTCGCTCGGGCGAGCAGACGATGCGCTACCAGGGCCTCAAGGCCTGGGACGCTCGCGGCGACGCGTTGGGCGCGTCGATGCGACCGAGTGACGGCGGCCTGGTCGTCGAGGTCGAGGACGCTGGCGCCCTCTATCCCATCACCGTGGACCCCACCTTCGTGCAGGCCAGCAAGCTCACCGCCTCCGACCCCGAGACGGAGGATTCGTTCGGCTTCTCAGTGGCTGTTTCTGACGAACTCGCGCTGGTCGGCTCGTACTTTGACGACGATGGTGACTCGAACGCAGGCTCGGTATACGTCTTCGAGCGCGATGCCTCCGGGAGCTGGTCTCAGGTCGCAAAGCTCACCGCGAGTGACCCGGGCCGGAACGACTTCTTCGGGAAGTCGGTCTCGCTGTCTGGCCAGCTCGCGCTGGTTGGCGCCGAGTTCGACGACGATGGTGGTGACGGCTCAGGCTCGGCCTACGTCTTCGAGCGCGACGCCTCGGGGAGCTGGTCTCAGGTCGCCAAGCTCACCGCGAGTGACCCGGGCACGACCGACTTCTTTGGGTCTTCGGTCTCGATCTCGGACCAATTCGCTGTGGTGGGCGCACACCAGGATGACGACGGTGGCACCGACTCGGGCTCGGCCTACGTCTTCGAGCGTGACGGCTCCGGGAACTGGTCTCAGGTCGCCAAGCTCACCGCGGACGACGCGAGCGCGTCCGACTTCTTCGGAAACTCGGTCTCGCTGTCCGGCGAACGCCTCGTGGTGGGCGCCCCGTTCTTCGACGGCGGTGAAAGCCTGGTCGACTCGGGCTCGGCGTATGTGTTCGAGTTGTTCAGCCTGACGGCGGTGGCGGACGCGGCGTCGACGGACGAGGACGTGAGCGTGGAGATCGACGTGCTGGCGAACGACACCGCCGGCGGCGGCGCCACGATCACGGAGGTCACGGGCTTCAGCGGCGGCGGCGCCGCCACGGTGACCGCCTCGCAGACCATCGAGTACACCCCGGCGCTCGGCTTCAACGGCACCGAGACCTTCGAATACACGATCACGGAGGACGCCTCGAGCTCGACGGCCGCCGTCACCGTGACCGTGGCTGAGGTCGACGACCCCGTCACCGGTGGGGACGCCGGCGGCGTGCCTGACAATGAGGACGCCAGCGTCGGTCCTGTCTCTTATACACATCTCCGAGCCCCCGAGACAGGCAGAAACCTCGTATGCCGCCTTCTGCTT